>NZ_NSFU01000013.1:0-220023 GCF_002294875.1 Mesorhizobium sp. WSM4312
CGGCGACCAGAACCTGCGAAGCCGGCGCGGCGGCCGACGCCACGCCGACGATCAGGCTCGCGGTCGAGACGATGCCGTCATTGGCCCCCAGGACGGCGGCGCGCAGCCAGCCGATGCGCGACACCTGATGGTTTTCGATATGCAGGCGGCTCAATGCCTTTCTCCTGATCTTGCCTTCGCCGCCCACGGGGCGGGCGCTGTTCAGGCGTTTCTAGCCGCTTTTCAGGAATCCGGTTTTGATCCAGGTCAGAGCCGGGCCGTGCTGGCCCCGTTCACATGCGCGAGCACCCTGCTGGTTGCGGGTAAGGCCGCCATTGTGAAAGCGATGGCGAGTATATGCCGAAGCTGCATGGTCAAATTCCCTGTTGTTCGCGTCGGGCCGGCGTGCGCGCTCAATGCCGCCCGTTGAAGAACGCCGTCAGCACCGGCGCATGCGCGGCGGGTTTCAGCATGTGGTTCTGGCCTGCCAGCGTCTGGTGGCGGGCATTGGGCAGCGCCTGCGCCAACGCCTTGTTGCCATGGCGCATCCATGGCGGGCTTTTCCCGCCATCGGTCACCAATGTCGGCACGCCGAGCGTGGTCCAGCGGGCGCGGTCCAGCGGCTTGCCGAGCTGGTCGCCGGCGACGATGGCGCCGTCGTAAGGCAGCGTATGCGCCACTGCCTTGAGCTTGCGCCAGATCGGCGTCAGCTTCATGACGGCGATCAGCAGGCCGGGCATGCCGACCGATTTGAGGAAGGCGCTCACGGCGTCGCCGCGCCTGTCGTCGGCGATGGCTTGCCGGATCGTTGCCCAGTCGCCTTGCGTCGTCGCGCGGCTGTCGTCGACGATCAGCGGCGCTTCGTAGAGTGCAAGCTTCCCGATGCCGGGCAGGCGGGCTGCTGCCATCAGTGCCAGCATGGCGCCTGAGGACATGCCCCAGAGATGGGCTTCACCGCCGGCCGCCCGCAGCACGGCCTCGATGTCATCGACCTCGCGCTCGACCGTGTAGGGCGCGGTGTCGGCGCTGTCGCCACGGCCGCGGCGGTCGTAGCGAAACACGGTGAAATCGCCTTCCAGCGCCTTGGCAAGCGGACCGCTCGGACCCATGGCGCGCGAGCAGAGCGCGCCGTCGACGAGGATGAGCGGATGGCCCTGGCCGCGCCGCTCACACGCGATCGGCGTTCCGTCCCGCGACAGCACGGCTTGCGTGGTCGGTTTGGCGTTCTCAGCCAGCATGGTCGGCTCCCTTGCCTATCAGCTGTTCCAGCCGGTCGAAGCTCTGCATCCAGCCGCCGCGCATGCCGAGCGCCAGCAGGCGTTCGCGGTCGGCGGCAGTCTCCAGCGTCACCTCGAAATGGACATGGGTGCGCGCGCCGTCGGGCGTGAAGTTCACCGTGTGGCGGCTCCGACCCGGCGGCTTGCCGGCCCATTCACGGATTTCAGGATCGGGTTCGTCGCAATAACTCAGCCTGACGTTCTCGACGACTTCGAGATAGCTGCCCTGGTTGCGGTAGAGCGCGCCGCCCGCGGTCAGCATGTCGATGCGCCAGCGGCCGCCGACGCGCACGTCGAGCACGCAAAAGGGGACGGTGCAGTCCCTGATGCCCCACCACTGCGCCACCAGAAGCGGATCGGTCCACAGCCGGAAGACGCGTTCGACCGGCGCGTTGAAGATCCGCTCGATGGCAAAGCTGCGGTCGGCGGTCGCGGGCGCGCTCATTCCGGCCTGTCCGCGCCGTGCCGCAGCAGGTCCTCCATCCGGTCGAAGCGGTCTTCCCAGAGTTTTCTGTAGTCGTCGAGCCAGCGGTCGATGTCGCGCAGCGGCTTGAGTTCGATGCGGCTGAGATGCTTTTGCGCCGCCCGGCTGCGGGTGACGAGGCCGGCCTGTTCCAGCACGCCGACATGTTTGGAGACCGCGCGCACGGTGAGCGCGAAAGGCTGCGCCAGTTCGGCAACCGACGCTTCGCCGTCGAGCAGCCGGGCCAGGATCGCCCGGCGCGTGGGATCGGCGAGGGCGGCGAATGTGTCGTCGAGCGAGACTTGATGAGCCATTACGGAACCAATCAGTTCTGGAACTAGTTGGTTCTATATGTGGTTTTGCCCGAGCCGTCAACGCGCTTTACGGGGCTGGGAGAGCTCGGGGAAATATAGCTTGAAACCCCAGGCTCCCGTCTTTCGTCCGCAATGTCGTTCAGCACGTCGAGCGGGTCGGCCGGCAATTCCAGTTCGGCCGCCGCGAGGTTTTCCCTGAGGCGGCTTTTTTTACGTGCGAAGCACCCGGTAGATCGCGGGGATGACCAGCACCGTCAGCAGCGTCGAGGAGGCCAGGCCGAACAGCAGCGAGATCGCCAGCCCCTGGAAGATCGGATCGGTCAGGATCACCGCCGCGCCGATCATGGCGGCAAGCGCCGTAAGCAGGATCGGCTTGAACCTGATCGCGCCGGCCTCGATCAGCACCTCGCTCAACGGTCTGTCGGGCGACGCCGCATGGCGGATGAAGTCGACCAGCAGGATTGAATTGCGCACGATGATGCCGGCCAGCGCGATGAAGCCGATCATCGAGGTGGCCGTGAACGGCGCCCCGAACAGCCAGTGCCCGCCGAGGATGCCGATGAAGGTCAGCGGGATCGGCGTCAGGATCACCAGCGGAACCTTGAACGAGCCGAACTGGGCGACGACGAGGATGTAGATGCCGAGCAGCGCGACGCCGAAGGCCGCCCCCATGTCGCGGAAGGTCACCCAGGTGACTTCCCATTCGCCGTCCCACAAAAGCGTCGGCCGGCTTTCATCCTCCGGCTGGCCATGCAGCGAGATTGCGGGCTTCTGCAGTCCGGTCCAGTCCTGCGCGTCGATGGCCTTGCTGACGGCGAGCATGCCGTAAAGCGGCGCCTCGAAGCTGCCGGCAAGCTCGGCCGTCACCATTTCGGCGGCGCGGCCATTGTGCCTGAACACCGGGAACGAAGCGCGCTCCGGCGTCACCCGCACGACATCGCCGAGTTCGACCACGCCGCGGTCGCCAGGCAGGACATTGGCCGGAATGGAGGTGGTCAGGAAGCGCTCGTCGAGCGTCCTCTCGCCCTTCGGCCGCTCGATGCGGATCGGGATCGGCTGGCGGCCACCGCCGCGATGCGAATAACCGACGGTCCTGCCCCCATTGAGGATGGCAAGCGTGTCGAAGACGTCGCTTTCCTCGACATGGAAGAACTCCGCATCGTCGGTGGAAATCGTGGCGCGCAGCCGGCGTGCCGGCTGTCCCCAGGAATTGTCGACGTCGACGATGAAGGGCACGGAGCGGAACGCCGTTTCGATCCTGGCGGCGACCTTGCGGCGGGTCTCGCCGTCGGGTCCGTAGATCTCGGCCAGCAGCGTCGCCATCACCGGCGGGCCGGGCGGCGGCTCGACCACCTTCAGGCTGGTGCCTTGCGGTACGGGGATCGTGGCGATGCGCTGCCGGACGTCGAGCGCGATCTCATGGCTGGAGCGGGCACGGTTCGCCTTCGGCAGCAGGTTGAGCGCCACGTCGCCCTGCTGCGGCTCGGTGCGCAGGACGGCATGGCGGACGAGGCCGTTGAAGTTGAAGGGTGCCGCCGTCGCGGCATGTGTCTGGACCGATCGAACCTCCTTCAACTCGAGAACCCTGGCGGCGACGGCCTGCGCCACCGCATCTGTGGCTTCGACGGAAGACCCTTCCGGCAGGTCGATGGTCACCGACAGTTCGGACTTGTTGTCGAAGGGCAGGAGCTTGACCGTGACATGCTCGGTGTAGAACAGCGCGAGCGAGCCCAGGGTCAGCACGCCGACGACGAGCAGGAAGGCCCAGCTCGCCGTCTTCGAGGCCAGGATCGGCCGGGCGACGGCGGTGTAGGCGCGGCCGAGCGGGCCGCCATTGCCATGATCCTGACGGGCATGCACCGGCGCCCGCCCGGCAAGCTTGAGCATCAGCCACGGCGTCACCATCACCGCGACGAAGAAGGAGAAGATCATCGCCGCCGAGGCATTGGCCGGAATCGGGCTCATATAGGGGCCCATCATTCCCGAGACGAACAGCATCGGCAGCAGTGCGGCGACCACGGTCAAGGTGGCGACGATGGTCGGGTTGCCGACCTCCGCCACCGCCTCGATTGCCGCCTGCCGGCGATCGCGGCCGCCGCCCATGGCCCAGTGGCGGGAGATGTTCTCGATCACGACGATGGCATCGTCGACGAGAATGCCTATGGAAAAGATCAGCGCGAACAGCGAGACGCGGTTCAGCGTGTAGCCCATGACGCGCGAGGCAAACAGGGTGAGCAGGATGGTCACCGGAATGACGACGGCCACGACCATCGCTTCGCGGCGGCCGATGGCGACCCAGACCAGCACGATGATCGAGATCGTCGCCAGGCCGAGATGGTAGAGGAGCTCATTGGCCTTGTCGTTGGCGGTCTCGCCGTAATTGCGCGTCACGTCGATCGAGATATCGCCTGATATCAGCCCGCCCTGGAGCAATGCGACCCGGTGCAGAATGGCGTCGGCGACGGCGACCGCGTTCGATCCCGCGCGCTTGGCGATGGCGAGCGTGACCGACGGCACGCGCTCGACACCAACGCCGGCCCTGGTGACCGTCGACACCAGCGTATCACCGGCGTCGGCGGCGAAGGCGACGTCGGCCACGTCGCGGACATAGACGGGGCGGTTGTCACGCGAGGTCAAGAGCAGGTTGCCGATCTGGTCGGGCGAGGCCAATGTCTCGCCGGCGACGATGTCGATCTGCTCGCCCATGTCGCGCACGCGTCCGGCGGGAAAGGCCTTGTTGGCGCCCGACACCTTGGCGGCGAGCTGCTGCAGGGTGACACCGTAAAGGGCGAGCTTTTCAGGGTTCGGATTGACGCGGATGATCTCACCGGTGTCGCCGACCAGATAGGTCAGGCCGACATTGTCGATCTTGGCGATCTCGGTGCGCAGTTCGCGCGCGATGCGGGTGAGGTCGTTGGCTGTCATGCGCGCGGCTGTCTGCGGCTTCGGCGACAGCGTCAGCGTGACTATGGCGACGTCGTCGATGCCGCGGCCGACGATCAGCGGCTCGGGCACGCCGACGGGAATGCGATCCATGTTGGCGCGCACCTTGTCGTGGACGCGCAGCACGGCAGTGTCCGACGAGGTGCCGACGATGAAGCGGGCGGTGACAATCGCCTGGTCGTCTCGCGTCTGCGAATAGACATGCTCGACGCCGTCGATGCCCTTGACGATCGTCTCCAGCGGCTCGGTGATCAGCTTGACGGCGTCGTCGGCCTTCAGCCCATCGGCGCGCACGAAGATGTCGACCATCGGCACCGAGATCTGCGGTTCCTCCTCGCGCGGCAGCGTGAGCAGCGCCACCAGCCCGAAGGCGAAGGCGGCGACCAGGAACAGCGGCGTCAGCGGCGACGCGATGAAGGCCCGCGTCAGCGCGCCGGCAATGCCGAACGAGGCGGGACCTTTCATGGCGTGACCACGACGTCGCCGGCCGCAAGACCGGTCAGGATCTCGACATAGTCGCCGTCGGCGCGCCTGGACCGCTCGCCTGTTACCACCGCGCGCTCGACACTGCCGCCGCCTGCGGCGACGCGCACGAAATCGATCCCCGAACGGATCTGGATGGCCGAAGCCGGCACCAGCAGCGCGGAGCGCTCGGCGACCGGCAGCTCGACCAGGACGCGGGCGTCGATGAAATTGGTGTCGAGATCATCGACCTCGACGTCGGCGATGACGCGGCCATTGTCGATCTGCGGATAGATCTTGGCGAGGCGGCCGGGGATCTCCTTGCCGCCGGCATTGATACGGATGGCGGCTCCCTCTTTCAGCGACGCCGCGTAACGCTCCGGAACGGCAAGCCGCAGGAACACCCCGCCGCCGCCAATGGTGGCCACAACCTCACCGGCCATGATGACCGCGCCACGCGTCACGGGCACGGTCAGCACGCGGCCGTCGCCGGGAGCAAAAACATCGCCCTCGGCGCCCTGCTGCACGATCACGCCTCGGTCGCGGCAAGCTGGTTGCGCGCGACGTCGACTTCGGTGCGCAGCTGATCGAGACGCTGCGCGGTCATGACGCCCTTGTCGACCAGCGTCTGGCCACGGGCAAGTTCGGACTGCGCGGTGTCCAGCTGCGCCTGCAGAGCACGAAGCTGGGCGTCCAGAGCGGCGACCTGAAACGCGATCTTGTCGTCCTGGACGGTCGCGATCTTCTGCCCCGCCTTGACCTGCTCGCCCTCCGTGACGGCCAGATCGACAACAAGGCCGCCGATACGGGCGCGCGCCGGAACGGTGTCGCGCGCCTCGACACGGCCATAGACCGCTTTCCATTCGGTCACCGTCGTCGGCACCAGTGTCAGCGTGCCGGCAAGCGTCGGAGAGGCCGCCAACAGCGCGCCGAACAAAAGAGGCAGGCGCATCCGGATTTCCTTAGAACGCGCATCCCGGCTTGATGCCGAGCTTGCGGAAGACCATCGCCGCGGGGCAGAAGCCGGTGAACGCCGACTGCAGCATGTTCAAGCCGACGAACACCGTCAGCCATACGAACAGCGGCGAGACAAAGGCGGTGAGCACGACGGACAGCAGCACCATGATGCCGGCGAAGGCGAGAACGGAACGGTCGAGGGACATTGTCATCTCCATTTGTATATGATGATATCTAAATATAAGAATACAACTACCGACCGCAAGAGGCGGCGTCGAATTTGCGACAGCAACTCTCGCCCGCCGCCGGCTAGCGCCGGTCAGGCTCCCGGCACATCCGCCGATGCCTCGACCTTGATCTGCTTGAGCTTGTCGATCCCAAGCGCCTGCAATGCGAGGCGCTCATAGAAGGGTTCGGACTTGCCGGCCCTTATCTTGTGCAGGAAATACTTCTCGAAACCGACCTTGGCGGTATGCACCCATTTTCCGGAGGACGACCAGTTGACATTGCGCGGCGGGATCTGCGGCTGCGCCACGAAGGCGACGCCGGAATCGCCGAAATCGGCGAGGCAGACCGCATTCCATGTGCCCTGGGCGTCAGGCTGCTTGCCCTCCACCAGCCGGCCGATGTTGCGCGCCGTCGCCGTGACCATGGATTCGATCATGAAGCCGGTCTTGGGCACGCCGACGGGGACCGGCGTCTTGCCGATCGGCGGGATGGCGACGCAGACGCCGACCGCGAATATTTCGGGGAACGCCGGGTTGCGCTGGTGCTTGTCGACAAGGATGAAGCCGCGCGGATTGGTCAGGCCCTCGATGCCGCGCACCGCCGCCACGCCGCGAAAGGCCGGCAGCATCATGGCATAGGCGTGCGGCAGTTCATGCGCCTGCCTGACCGACCCGTCGTCGGCGAGTTCCTGGATGAACATCTTGCCCGGCTCGACCTTGTCGACTTTGGCGTTGCAGATCCACTTGATGTGATGCTGGCGCATCTCGCTCTCGAGCAGGCCCTTGGTGTCGCCGACGCCGTCGAGGCCGAGATGGCCGATATAGGGTTCGGAGGTAACGAAGGTCATGGGCACGCGGTCGCGCACCCTGGCGTCGCGCAGCGCCTTGTCGAGGATGAAGGTGAATTCGTAAGCCGGCCCGAAGCAGGACGCGCCCTGGACCGCGCCGATGACGACCGGGCCTGGCTTGGCGACGAGCGCGTCGAAGGCGGTCCTGGCCTTGAGCGCGTGATCGATGTGGCAGACTGACTGGGTGTTGTGCTCCGGCCCGAGGCCCTCGATCTCGTCGAAAGCGAGTTCGGGACCGGTGGCGATGACCAGATAGTCGTAGGAGACAGATGAGCCGTCTTTGAGTTCCACCGTGCGCTCGACCGGGTGGACGCGCCTGGCTCCCTGCGGATGAAAACCGATCTTGCGCCGTGCCAGCACCGGAGCAAGGTCTATTTCCACCGCTTGCCTGTCGCGCCAGCCGACGGCGACCCAAGGGTTGGACGGTACGAATGAATAGTGGCTGCCATTGTTGACGACGGAAACCTGGTGTTCCCCGGCCAGTCCGTCGCGAAGCTCGTAGGCCATGATGGTGCCTCCCAGCCCGGCACCCAGGACGACTATATGCGCCATGTTCTTCCTCCGTTGCGGCGTCGCTTTGGCGCAACGCCAACACTGCTGATCCCGCGCGGGATTGGCTGATTTTGCGCCATTGTGGCAGGCTGCGACTTGACGCTGATCAAGCGACCTTGACGGTGCGAAGCATCGGCATCGATCCATCGACTTGACAGGCAGCCGTGCCAGACTAATATTATTCGTAACTCTTAATATGATAATGTGTTCATATGCGCAATATAAAAATAGCCGACCTGGACAAGCAGGCGCGCGAGGCGTCCGAACTGCTTGCCGCGATGGCAAATGAAAAACGGCTGATGATCCTGTGCCATCTGCTGGACGGCGAGACGAGCGTGAACGAACTGGCCGAACTGGTTGCGATGAACCAGTCGGCGCTGTCGCAGCAGCTTTCAAAGTTGCGCGCGCTCAAGCTCGTGGACACGAGGCGCGACGCCCAGCAGGTCTACTACCGGTTGGCTTCGGTGGAGGTAGAGCGAATCCTGCAGACGCTCTACGGCATCTATTGCGATCCGCAGACACGGATCGCCAGGGTCGGCAGCCGGTAGTCTGCCGAGGAATGCCTTATGCCGCTTGCTCGGCTTCACTGCCGATGCCGTTCAGCACTTTGAGCGCGTCGGCCGGCAGGTCGAGTTCGGCCGCCGCCAGGTTTTCGCGGAGATGGCCGACCGAGGAGGTGCCGGGGATGAGCAGGATGTTGGGCGCGCGGCGCAACAGCCAGGCGAGCGCCACCTGCATCGGCGTCGCGCCGAGTTTCCTGGCGACATTGGCCAGCGTGTCCGACTGCAGCGGCGTGAAGCCGCCAAGCGGGAAGAACGGCACATAGGCGATGCCGTCGGCGGCAAGCGCGTCGATCAGCGCGTCGTCGTCGCGGTGCGCGATGTTGTACTGGTTCTGCACGCAGACGATCTCGGCGATGCTGCGTCCCTGGGCGATCTGGGTCGCTGTGACGTTGCTCATGCCGATATGGCGGATGAGGCCCTGGCGCTGCAATTCGGCGAGCGTGTTCAACTGCGGCTCGAGCGATCCTTCGGCGGGGCCGTGGATGCCATGCATGGAGCGCAGGTTGACGACCTCGATCACATCAAGCCCGAGATTGCGCAGATTGTCGTGCACGGCCTCGGTCAGCTCCTTGGGCGACATTGCGGGAAGCCACGATGCATCGGCGCCGCGCCGGGCGCTGACCTTGGTGACGATGGTGAGGTTGGCGGGGTAGGGGTGCAGCGCTTCGCGGATGATCTGGTTGGTGATGTGCGGGCCATAGAAATCGGATGTGTCGATGTGGTCGACGCCGCTGGCGATCGCCTCGCGCAGCACGGCAAGGGCTGCGTCGCGATCCTTCGGCGGGCCGAAGACGCCAGGTCCCGCCAGTTGCATGGCGCCGTAGCCGAGGCGCTTTACGGTGCGGTCGGCGAGTTTGAAGGTTCCGGCCTTGCTGATGTCGGTCATGGTCTCATCTCCTTTGGATCGGCCCAATGTAGACAAAGCGCGCATGCGCGATAATATGGTGCAATCGGCACAGCCTGTGCGAAAAGGCGAACAATGGCAGCGGATCTCGGCGACCTACAGGCGTTCATGGCGGTGGCGCGCGCCGGCGGCTTTCGCGAGGCGGCGCGGGTGGGCAATGTCAGCGCCTCCAGCCTGTCGGAGACGGTGCGGCGGCTGGAGACCGGGCTCGGCGTGCGGCTGCTCAACCGCACGACGCGCAGCGTCGCTCCCACCGAGGCCGGCGCGCGCCTGCTCGAGCGGCTGGGTCCGGCGCTCGGCGAGGTCGAGGCGGCGCTCGACGTGGTCAACGGCTTTCGCGGCCGCCCCGCCGGCACGCTGCGGCTCAACGTGCCGGTCGTCGCGGCGAAACTGGTGCTGCCGCGCCTGTTGCCGCCTTTCCTCGCCGCCTATCCCGACATTCGCGTGGAAGTGACCGCCGAGGACAGTTTCGTCGACATACTGGCGAGCGGCTGCGATGCCGGCATCCGCTATGAAGAGCGGCTGGAGCAGGACATGATCGCCGTGCCGATCGGCCCGCGCCGGCAGCACTACGCCACTGCCGCCGCACCGGCCTATCTCGACCGGCACGGCCGGCCCGAGCATCCGCGCGACCTGCTCCGTCACGCCTGCCTGCGCGGCCGCTTCGCCAGCGGCCTGACGCCGCCCTGGGAGTTCGAACGCGACGGCGAGGTGGTGAGCGTCGAGCCGACCGGCCCGCTGCTGGTCAGCACCGGCACGGCCATGGCGCTTGCGCTCGAGGTGGCGGTGGCCGGCGGCGGCATCGTCTCGCTGTTCGAGGACTGGCTGCGCCCCTATTTCGACGATGGCCGGCTGGAGCCGGTGCTGGAGCCCTGGTGGCAGGAATTCTCAGGCCCGTTCCTCTACTATCCCGGCCGGCGGCTGACGCCGGCACCGCTCAGGGCGTTCATCGACTTTGTCGGCGGGATGCGCTGGGGGTGATTTCGAGCCGATATCGCGCCGGCGGATATGCCATGCCCGTTGGCCTTGCCTGGTTCCTTCGACCGGGAGTCAAATGGCTGACGTAACACTTTGTTGTCATTGAGGGACTATCGAGGAGGCGATACGGCGAAAGCCCGGTGACAGGAAAGGCGCGCAATGGGTTCGCCCTGGTCCGAATTGCTGGCCAATCTCGCGGTCGTGGCGATGTTCGTTTCGGTCTGGATCCACACGCATGTGTGGCTGGACCGCAGGCCGGCCCCGGTAAAAGCCGCGGCCTTCGGCCTGCTGATGGGCGCCGGCGCCATCGTCCTGATGCTCACGCCCATGCAGTTGCAGCCGGGCGTGCTGGTCGATCTCAGGGCGACGATGATCGCCGTTGCCGGCTTCTTCGGCGGTCCTGTCGCCGGTATCGTCGCCGGCGTCATGGCCGGTGCTTTCCGGACTTTCGAGGGCGGCATCGGCGCCTTCGCCGGAGCGGTCGGGATCGCGGCCACCTTGCTGGTCGGTGTCGGCGGCAACCTTGCGCTCAGGGGCCGCGCGCCCACCATGGCCGATATCATGATCCTTGGCGTGGCGACCGCGGCCGGATCGCTGCTCGGCCTCAGCGTCCTGCCGCATTCCGTCCTGCAGACGGTTCTGCCAAAGGTGGTGCTTCCCTCCACCTTGCTCATCTTCGTCTCGGTGGCACTGTCGGGGCTTACGCTTTACCAGGAGAGGCGGCGCCTCGATGCATTGCAGTCCCGACGCATCTTCAAGGCCGTTGTGGAGACATTGCCCGATTGCCTCAACGTCAAGGATCTCGAAGGACGGTTCATCGCCGCCAACCCGGCAACAGCCGAACTGATGCATGCGGCTGATGCCAAGGCGCTGATCGGCAAGACGGATTTCGACTTCTTTCCGCGCGAAACGGCGCAGGGATACCGCCAGGACGAGCTTGCCGTCCTGGCCTCGGGCGCCTCATCCACCATCGAACAGCGCCTTCACCACGACGACGGGACCAATGGCTGGCTGTCGACATTGAAAGCGCCCTTTCGGGACAGAAGCGGAGCGATCGTCGGGCTGATTACGCACAATCGCGACATCACCGCACGCAAGCACTTGGAGGAGGAATTGGCGGAAAGCCAGGCAAGGCTGGGAGACGCCCTGACGCACATGGCCGACGGCCTGGTGATGTTCGATCCTGCGGGAAAGCTGATGCTGTGCAACACCCAGTACCGCGCGATGTTTCCGAAGACGGCTGACATCAGGGTTCACGGCACCGACTATCGCGACATACTGCGCGCCTCGGTCGCTCGCGGCGAAAGCATCACGCCGCCCGACGCCGTCGAGGGCTGGATTGCAGAGATCATGGCAACGCAGACGCATGCCAGCCACCGCCAGATCCGGCTCGCCGACGGGCGTTGGCTCGACGTGCGGACCCGTCCGACCGGCAATGGCGGCAGCCTGAGCGTGTTTTCCGACATCACCGAGGCCAAGCAGGTCGAGGCGGAATTGCTGGCCGCCAACGAGAAGCTGAACCTCCTGGCGCATCGCGACGGGCTGACCGAACTGATGACACGGCGGGCCTTCGACGAGGCCCTGGCGCGCGAATTCGCCCGCGGCCGGCGCAGCGCCACACCCCTCAGCCTGCTGATCATCGATGTCGACTGGTTCAAGCGGTTCAACGACCATTATGGCCACCCGGCGGGCGACGAATGCCTGCGCGCCGTCAGTCGCTGCATCGAGGCGACGGCGCGGCGGCCGGCCGACGCGGCGGCCCGCTATGGCGGCGAGGAGTTCGCGCTCGTCCTGCCCGAGACCGACGCCAGAGGCGCCTTCGTCATCGCCGAGACCCTTAAAGGCAAGGTGCGCGACCTCCGGCTCGCGCATGCCGGCAGCGAAAAGGGCATCGTCACCGTCAGCATCGGGGTCGCCACTTTCGACGGGAGTGCCGACATCGAGATCGCCGATCTGCTGCGGCGCGCCGACGAAGCCCTCTATGGCGCCAAGGCCGCCGGGCGGGATCGCGTGCATGGCTGGCGCCCGCATCTGAGCGAACCACGCACGACGGGTTCCCGGCGCAAAGCGTGAGCCATCGCCGTCACACCACTGTCATGCTCCACTGCCACTAATCCATAAATCTGGATATGTGGATTGATGGACAAGGCAACAGCATTGCAGGCGCTCGCCGCGCTCGGCCAGGAAACCAGGCTGGAGGTGTTCCGGCTGCTGGTGCGGGCCGGGACCGAGGGCGTGCCGGCGGGCGAGATCGCGACGCGGCTGGGTGCGGTGCAGAACACCATGTCGGCACATCTGAAGGTCCTCGGCCAGGCCGGGCTGGTGCATGCCGAGCGCGACGGGCGCAGCATCCGCTATACGGCCGACATGACCGGGTTTCGCGATCTGCTGGCCTACCTGATGGAGGATTGCTGCAATGGCGCGCCGGAGCTTTGCCAGCCGATCCTCCAGGCGGTGACCTGCAGATGTTGAGCTTGACATGACCGACCTTCGCCGCCGTCTCGCAGCCGAAGCGCTGGGCACCGCCATGCTGGTCGCCACGGTGGTCGGCTCGGGCGTCATGGCCAGCCGGCTGACCGGCGATGTCGCGCTTTCCCTGCTCGGCAACACCATTCCCACCGGCGCCATTCTGGTGGTGCTGATCACCACGCTGGGGCCGGTCTCCGGCGCCCATTTCAATCCGGCCGTGACGCTGGTTTTCGGGCTGCGGCGCGACATCGGCTGGCTGGCCGTGCTGGGCTACGTCGCTGTCCAGATTCTCGGCGGCCTCGCCGGCACGCTGGTCGCGCATGCCATGTTCGACCTGCCCTTGCTCGAGGTGTCGGCGACGGTGCGCAGCGGGCAGGGGCAGTGGCTGGCCGAACTGGTCGCGAGTTTCGGCCTGGTCTTCACCATCCTTGCCGGCTTGCGCTTCCGGGGCGATGCCGTCCCCTGGCTGGTCGGGCTCTACATCACATCGGCCTACTGGTTCACCGCCTCGACCTCCTTCGCCAATCCGGCGGTGGCCATTGCCCGTGCCTTCTCGAACACGTTTGCCGGCATCCGGCCCTCCGATGTGCCGGCCTTCATAGCAGCGGAACTGGCGGGCGCGCTGCTGGCGCTGGCCTTGGCCGGATGGCTGCTGGCTGAACCCAAGACCTTCACTGACAAGACCGTCACTGAGATGAAAGCCGCGCAATGACCATCACCATCTATCACAATCCGGCCTGTGGCACCTCGCGCAACACGCTGGCGATCATCCGCCAGTCCGGCGAGGAGCCGCGGGTGATCGAATATCTGAAGACGCCGCCGTCGCGCGAAAGGCTCGTCGAACTGATCGACGCGATGGCGATGACGCCGCGCCAGTTGCTGCGCGAGAAGGGCACGCCCTATGCCGAACTCGGCCTTGGCGATCCCAAATGGAGCGACGACGAGATCCTCGATTTCATGCTGGCGCATCCGATCCTGATCAACCGGCCGATCGTGGTGAGCCCGCTCGGCGTGGTGCTGGCCCGGCCGTCCGAAAAGGTGCTCGATATCCTGCCCAATCCGGATATCGGCCCGTTCGCCAAGGAGGACGGCGAGGTCGTCATCGACGCGAGCGGCAAGCGGGTCGTCTGAAGCCCTATTTCGATATTTTTCGAAATAGGGCTTGACGGTTTCCATCGTCGGCCGCATGCTATTTCCATGAAACTCGAACAAGCAGCGAAGCAGCTGGAGGCGCTCGGCAATCCGACGCGGCTGAAGCTTTATCGTATCCTGGTCCGGGCCGGCGAAGCGGGCCGGCCTGTCGGTTATCTGCAGGAAAGCCTCGGCATCGCCGCCTCGACGCTGTCGCACCATCTGCACCGCCTGATCCTGACCGGGCTGGTCAGCCAGGAGCGGCAGGCGACGACGCTGATCTGCCGCGCCAACTATCCCATGATGAACGATCTCATCGGCTTCCTGGCCGACGAATGCTGCGCCGATGCCGCCTGCAATCCGGCAGTGGATGACGCAGCCGCCTGAATTTTTTGCCTGTTATTTCGATAATACCGGAAGGATAGAAACTGATGCAAAACGATCTGCCCATCGCCGTCATCGGCGCCGGTCCGGTCGGACTGGCCGCCGCCATCCATCTCATCGCCCGGGGCCTGCCGGTAAAGGTCTATGAAGCTGGCGATGGTGTCGCCGCGAATTTGCGGGATTGGGGCCATGTGCGGGTGTTCACGCCCTGGCGCTATTGCGTCGATGAGGCGGCCAGGAAGCTGCTCGAAAGCCATGGCTGGCGAATGCCGGACGCGGAAGCCTTTCCCACCGCCGATGAACTCGTCGCGCACTATCTCGAGCCGCTGGCCAACCTGCCGGAACTGGCGCCGGCGATCAAAACCAAGGCGCGTGTCGTGGCCATATCGCGCTGGGGCGCCGACAAGGTGCGCGGCAGCGCGCGCGGGACGCGGCCCTTCATGCTCGTCGTCGAAACCGCCGATGGGACAAGGCGCGACAGCGCCCGAGCGGTCATCGACGCCTCGGGGACATGGCGCACGCCCAACCCGCTCGGTGCCGGCGGCATCGCGGCGGAGGGCGAGGCGGAGTTTGCCGACCGTATCGCGTATGGAATTCCCGACATTCTTGGCCGCGACCGCGCGCGCTATGCCGGCCGCACGACGCTGGTCGTGGGTTCCGGCCACTCGGCGGCCAACGCCTTGCTCGACCTTGCCAGGCTGGCGGATGCCGCGCCCGGCACGGCCTTCATCTGGGCGGTGCGCGGAACCGACCTCGTGCGCATCTATGGCGGCGGCGACGCCGACCAGTTGCCGGCGCGCGGCGAACTCGGCGCCGATATCCGCGACCTCGCCGAAAGCGGCCGCGTCCAGCTGGTGACCGGCTTTGCGACGCTTGCGATCGGCGAGCGTGACGGAAGGCTGATCGTCGAGGGGCAAAGCGGGGAGGGATTGCTGCAACTCGGCCCCGTCGACCGCATCATCGCCGCGACCGGGCAGCGCCCCGACCTGTCGCTGACCCGCGAGCTCAGGCTCGATCTCGATCCGTGGCTGGAAGGCGTCAAGGCGCTCGGTCCGCTCATCGATCCCAACGAGCATTCCTGTGGCGACGTGCCACCGCACGGCCACCGCGAACTCAGCCATCCGGAGCCCGGCTTCTACACGGTCGGCATCAAGAGCTATGGCCGTGCGCCGACCTTCCTGCTGTTGACCGGCTACGAGCAGGTGCGCTCGGTCGCGGCGGCGCTCGCCGGCGACATGGCGGCGGCCGACGCGGTGCAACTGGTGCTGCCCGAAACCGGCGTCTGCACGGTGCCGGCTGCCCGCTCGTCGCAGGGCTGTTGCGGCGGACCGGCGCCGGCGGCGATCGATGCCTGCTGCGTGGCGGATGCCGACGCCAAGGCCGCCGGCAAAAGCGGTTGCGGCTGCGCCGGCACGATGGAAGCCGCCGAGTGAGCGACGCCAAGATTCCTGCCTCCGCGATCTGGGCGCTGGGCACCACGCAGATCGTCGGCTACGGCACGCTCTATTACAGCTACAGCATCCTGGCGCCGGCGGTGGCGGCGGAACTCGCCTGGTCGCAGCAATGGGTGTTTGCCGTGCTGTCGGTGTCGCTGCTGGCAAGCGCCATCCTGGCGCCGTTCGCGGGCAGCCTGGCGGACCGGGTCGGGGCAGGGCGCCTGATGGTGCCGGGATCGCTGGCGGCGGCGGGCGCGTTGCTGTTGTGTGCGCTGGCGCCGGGTCGCGCCGGCTTTGCCATAGGCGTGCTGGCCATGGAACTCGCCTCCTGCTTCGTCCTCTACAGCACGGCCTTCGTCGCCATCGTACAGCTCGGCGGGGCGCGGCGCGGCATCACCCATCTCACCTTGATCGCCGGCTTCGCCTCGACCCTGTTCTGGCCATTGACGACGCTGCTGCACCAGCATCTCGGCTGGCGTGAGGTTCTCGCTCTCTTTGCCGCGCTCAACGCTTTTGTCTGCCTGCCGATCCATTGGTGGCTGGCCCGGCTTTCCAGCCGTATCGGCAAGGCGCGCGAGAGGATCGTTCCAGTCACGGCGAGCCTGTCGGGGCCAGCGCCCGGCCGGCGATGGTCGCTCCTGTTCGTCCTGGTGCTGGCCGGCTTTGCCATCGAAGGTTTCGTGCTTTCGGCTGTTCTCGTGCAGATGGTGCCGCTGCTCACTTTGGTCGGCCTCGGCGGCGCCTCGGTGCTGGTCGCCAGCCTGTTCGGCCCGTCGCAAGTGGCGAGCCGGCTGGTCAACATGCTGTTCGGCCGCGGCCTGTCGCAGACGTCGCTGGCGCTCGGCGCGACCGCCGGACTGGCCGGCGGTCTTGCGGTGCTGCTGATGGTGGCGCCCTCCGTTTCCGGCGCCATGCTGTTTGCCGTGCTTTTCGGCTTCGGCTCGGGCCTGATGAGCATTGTCGGCGGCACGCTGCCGCTCGAATTGTTCGGCCAGGAACGCTACGGCTCCTATGTCGGCTGGATCACGGCGGCGCGCCAGTTCAGCTCCGCCTTCGCCCCGTTCGGCCTGACCCTGATGATATCGGGCCTCGGCGTCTTCCCGGCCTTGTGGCTGAACGTCGTGGTCGGCCTGTTCGGCATCGCCGCCTTCGCCGCCGTCGCGCTGATCAGCCGGCAATCGCGCAAGGGTGAAAAGGGCGGCATGGCCGATGCGGCCGCGCCGGGCGCGGATAGTTTTACGGCAGCGCCGGATTACATGTCAGGTGCTCGTCTGAAAACGCTGAACTGAAAGGACTGGGAGGAGCCCCATGGCGTCAGATGCAGATGGTCGAGCGTGCGAACAAGTGCAAAGCCGGATCCAAGGACTTGGGCGAGCTTGCTTGCATCGTATCGTTGAACGGGCAGGCCGCTGCATTTCTCCGGCCCGTCGAGCGCGAACGTCGCGATAATCGCGTAGCCATTTGGTGCGAGTGCCCGCCTGAGTGTGACGAGGTAGGCGTCACGATCGGCTTCTTCGACCATGAAATGGAAGGCAGCCCTGTCATGCCAGACATCGTAAAGCCGCCTCGGCGACCAGGTGCGAATGTCGGCAACGATCCAATCGATGTTCCCGCCTGTCCCAGCCAGCCGATCGCGAGCCGCCGTGATCGCCGTAGCAGACAGATCCAGGACAGTGACGTCCTCAAAGTGTAGTTCTTGAAGATTATCCACCAGTCGAGAGGCGCCGCCCCCCACGTCAACGATGGCAGAGCTGCGCTCGGCAATCTCTTTGATCAACGAAAGCGAGGGCTCGGGATTATCTTGGAACCAACTGACGCCGTCCTCGCCCTTCGATTCATATGCTGCGTTCCAGTGCAGTTGCGATGCCTCTTTCTCCATCGGGCCGGCCCTCACTTTTGGTGACACCGTCCAGCATATCAGTCGCGGTGGCCGGCCGGCGATCAATTTGTGGCAGCACGATTGTTCAGACCGGCAAGGATTGATCCAGCAGGCGCCGTTCCCGGCAAGGCACAAATTGCTGCCGGCTGAAATTGCGCGGAATTGCCAACCGATATTGCGCTACACTTTCCCCCGGCAGTCGCGGTAAAATGCAGGGATGACCGATCCCTCAGCGCCGATCGTCAAGACCGTCGCCATAGCCGCCGAGCCGCCCAGGGTCTGGCGCGTGCTGACGACGCCTGGAATGATCCCGCAATGGATGTCCGACGAGGAGCTGACCGTCAGCCTGGAGGGGCATGCCGGCGGCGCGATCGTGATAGGCGGGCTGCTGCATGGCATGGCGTTCGAGAACCGTGGCATTGTCCGCGCCTTTGAGCCGGAGCGGCTGTTTGCCTACAGCTACTGGAGCACGCTGTCGGCCTCGCGCCTGGCGGACGTGCCGGAAAACCACACGCTGGTCCGTTTCGCCCTGGCGCCGGCGGATGAGGGAACACTGCTGACGCTGACGCTCAGCGACTTCCCCGAACCGGCGATCCGCCCGCACGCCAATCTCTACTGGGGTCCGACCTTGCAGATCCTGAAGGCCGTGTGCGAGCGCCGTTGAAGAGGGACGCCATCGCAGCGGCGCCGGTCTTACCTCGGGCGCCTGGCCAAAGCGCGGATGCGGTCGGCGACCTTGCCGTCGACCGGGTTGTAGACGGTCAGGTTCAAATCCGGCCGGCCGTCGACCGCGAAGGATGAATATTCCAGCTCGATGTCGCCCAGTTCCGGATGCTTCAGGCGCTTTGTCCCGTCGCCATGGGCGAGCACGTCGTTCTCCTGCCACAGCGTGGCGAACTCGGCGCTGCCGCTGCACAATTCGTCCACCAACTGGGTGACCTCGGAGACCGCGCCGGCGCGCGCCGCATCGGCCCGGAACGCGCCGACCACGAAACGGGCAAGGTTTTCCCAATCATGCTGCTTGGCGCGGATGTGGGGCGTGAGGAACATGAAGCGCAACACGTTGCGCCGGCCGGCGGGGATGGTGCCGTAGTCGGTCAGCACGATCTCGGCGGCGCGGTTCCAGGCGACGACGTCCCAGGTGGCGGTCTTGACCAAAGCGGGGCTGGCCTCGAGCGTGTCGATGAGGCGCTGCAGCCGGGGGCTGACGCCCTCGTCGCCCCGGTAGCGGACCTCGGGCGGGCGGCCTAGCCCGAGCATGAAGAGATGTTCGCGCTCCGCCTCGGTCAAAAGCAGCCCCTTGGCGATGCGGTTCAGCACATCGGCCGAAGGCGCGCCGCCACGGCCCTGCTCCAGCCATGTGTACCAGGTCGGGCTGATGTTGGCGCGCTGGGCGACCTCTTCGCGGCGCAGCCCCGGCGTGCGCCGGCGCCCGGAGAAGCCGAACGAGGCGGGATCGAGCCGGGTGCGGCGGTCTTTCAGGAAGGCGGCGAGCGAACCGGGGGCGGGCATCCTGTTAGCCATTATACCATGATAAGATCACTACTTTAATGGAATAATAGACCGGAGATACTGCGCGGGCAACTGTGCAGGAGATTTTGCATGCGTATCTTTTTGACCGGCGCCACCGGCTTCATCGGCTCGGCGCTCGTTGCCGAACTCATCCAGGCCGGCCATCAGGTGATCGGCGTCACCCGCTCCGATGCCGGCGCCGACGCGCTGGCGGCCGCGGGCGCCGAAGTGCATCGCGGAACCCTCGAGGAACCGACAAGCCTGCGCAGCGGCGCGGCGAAGGCGGATGCCGTGATCCACACCGCCTTCGACCATGATTTTTCGCGCTTTGCCGAGAATTGCGAAAAGGACGCCAGAGTCATCGCGGCGCTCGGCGAGGCGCTCGCCGGATCCGACCGGCCGCTGGTCATCACGTCGGGCGTCGGCATGGGCAGCCCCGGACACGGCCAGCTGGCGGTCGAGGACGTCTTCAACGCCAGCCACCCCAATCCGCGCATCGCCTCGGAACTTGCCGGCAATGCCTTGCTGGAGGCCGGCATCAATTTGTCGGTCGTGCGCCTGCCGCAGGTCCACAATCCGGTCAAGCAGGGGCTGATCACGCCGTTCATCGAGATCGCCCGCCAAAAGGGCGTGTCGGCCTATGTCGGGGAAGGCCGCAACCGCTATTCGGCCGGGCATCTCTCCGACGCCGCGCGGCTCTACCGGCTTGCCGTCGAAAAGCGCCAGCCGGGTGCGCGCTATCACGCGGTCGGCGAGGAAGGCGTCGAGGTGCGCGCCATCGCCGAGGCGCTTGGCCGGGGCCTGAAATTGCCGGTCGTCTCGATCGCGCCGGAAAAGGCGGCGGAGCATTTCGGCTGGATGGGAATGTTTGCCCCCATGGACCTGCCAGCCTCCAGCGCGCTGACCCAGGCACGGCTCGGCTGGCATCCGACCGGCCCGACGCTGATCGCCGATCTCGACGCCATGCGGTACTGATGGGCTGCGGCCTCAGCCAGGGCTGACGGCGTAGCGCAAATGGATGAGCCCATGCGCCAGCGTTTCGCAGCCTGTCAGCGACAGCTGCATCTTGCCGGCGAGGCCGCTTTCGCCGAACTCGACAAAACCCTGGTTTCGCGCCCGCGCATCGAGCGCGGGCGCGACCAGAAGACTCAACTCATCGACAAGCCCTGCCGCGAAGAAGGAGCCGTTGATGCCGGCGCCGCCTTCGAGCAGCAGCCGGCGGATTGCGAGTTTCCGCCCGAGCACTTCGAGCATGGCGGCGAGATCGATCTCGGCCGTTTCCGACACGATATAGGACACGCCGTCGGCGGCGAGCTCGGCCAGATGGCTGTCGGAGACGTCACGCCCAAGCAGCACCACGACATGGTCGCCGCCGACATCCGGCCTGGCGAAGTGGAGCCTGCCGGAGGCATCGAGCGCCACGGCATAGGTGCTCGCGTCGCGCTGCGCGAAATGATGCGGCCGCTCGACCTTGCCGATCCGCGCCGGTGGGTGTGCGCCGGCCTTGCTCATCTCGGCCATGGTGACGCGGCCGACGATCCAGGCGTCGCCCTGGAGATCGCCGTGGATCTGCTCATAGAGGCCTGACCACTCGGCCCGGGTTCCGTCCGGGCTCGTGGTGTAGCGGCTCGGATGAAGACCGCCGTCGAGCGAGGCGAGCATATGGCAGATGACGTGCGGCTTCATGGTTTCTCCAGGGACAGCCTGATCTTCGGGAAGGACTGAGCTTCAGGAATGACTCGGGGTTCAAACTAGGGCCGCAGCCCGGGAATGGAAGCCGGCAGGTCGGTTTGGCCAAAATTCCGACAATTCCGATAATTCGCCCCCAGCGCTGTTATATCGATGTTGCACAAATGGTTGACCCTGGGTTAGCATCCCGTGGCTGATGCCGATGGGAGGCAGTTTTTGCAACGGCGATCAGCTGGAGCGGCATGCGCTGTTCTGCGCAAGGAGGATGCTCCAACACTTTGAACCGACGCATGATCCTTCCTGAAACCGTCCCGGTTTCCGGGGCGTGCGTCTTGTGGAGGAGATCAACCATGAACAGACGTGAATTCCTGATGACGTCCGTGGCCGCGGGCGCCATGATGCTGGCCGCACCTTCGGCGTTCGCCGAGGATAAGCTGACCATCCTTGGCTCGGTGCCCAATCTCGGCTTTCCGTTCTTCGTGCACATGCTGAACGAGATCAAGGCCGAAGCGCAGGCCCAGGGCGTCAACCTGACCGAAAGCGACGGACAGAATTCGGCCACCAAGCAGACCGCCGACATCGAGGCGGCGCTGGTGCAGAAGGTCAACGCCATCGTGATTTCGCCGCTCGACGTCAACGCGCTGGCGCCGGCCATCGAGGAAGCGGTCAAGGCCGGCGTTCCCGTGGTGACGATCGACCGCCGCGTCGACGGTGTCCAGGGCATTCTCGCCCATGTCGGCGCCGACAACGTCAAGGGCGGCGAGGCGGAGGCGCAGGCCATGGTGGCGGCGTTCCCCAACGGAGCCAAGCTGTTCCACCTGCAGGGCCAGCCGGGTGCCGGTCCGGCGATCGACCGCAACAAGGGCGTGCACAATGTGCTCGATCCCTTGAAGGACAAGTACCAGATCATCTTCGAGCAGACCGCAAACTTTGCCCGCGCCGAGGCGCTGTCGGTGACGGAAGCCGGGCTCGCCGCCAATGGCAAGCCGGACGCCATCATCTGCGCCAATGACGACATGGCGCTCGGTGCGCTCGAAGCCTGCGCGGCGCGCAACTTCACCGACGTCAAGATCTACGGCTTCGACGCGCTGCCGGAAGCGCTGGTTGCCGTGCGCGACGGCAAGCTCGCCGGCACGGTCGAACAGTTCCCCGGCCAGCAGTCGCGCACCGCCGTGCAGATCGCTGTCGCCTACGCCAAGAACAAGACCGAGCCGAAGGAGAAGCTGGTGCTTTTGACGCCGATCGTCATCGGCAAGGACAATCTCGACAAGGCCGAGAGGTTGAGCGAGACGAAGTAGAACTTGGCGGAGACAGGCTCATTGGCAAGGCTGGCGGGACAGCGCGCCGAAGGCGGGCGCGCTCCCGCCACTTACCGCAATACGGGAGCAACCCTTGCCAGCTGAAGCCGCGCCCGTCCTGCTTGCCGTCGAGGGCGTCACCAAGCATTTCGCCGGTGTCACCGCGCTGAGCGACGTCTCGCTCGACATCCGCCCCGGCGAAATCCTCGGCCTGCTCGGCGAGAACGGCGCGGGAAAATCGACGCTGCTCAAAATTCTGTCGGGCGTCATGCCGCCGTCCAGCGGGCGCATCATTTTCGACGGCGCCGAATACGCGCCGTCCAGCCCGCAGGATGCCAAGCGGCTCGGCATCGTCACCATCTACCAGGAGCTCAGCCTGATCCCGACGCTGACCGTGGCGGAGAATATTTTCATCGGCCGCGCGCCGGTCGGGCCACTGGGGCTGGTGAGCTGGCGGCGCATGGAACAGGATTCCCGCGACATCATCGCCCGCGTCGGCCTTTCCATCGATCCGATGACGCCGGTCTCGGCGCTGTCGGTGGCCGAGCAGCAGCTGGTCGAGATCGCCCGCGCGCTGTCGCTCAAAAGCCGGCTGATCATCATGGACGAGCCGACCTCGGCGCTGACCGAGACCGAGGTGCAGCGGCTCTTGTCGATCATGGGCCGGCTGCGCCGGGACAAGGTCGCCATCATGTTCGTCACCCACCGGCTGGAGGAGGCCTCCGCCATCTGCGACCGCATGACGGTGCTGCGCGACGGCCGGCTGGCCGGGCATCTCGACCGCGACAAGGGACGGCCGATCCAGTTGCCGCGGATCATCGAGAAGATGGTCGGCCGGGCCGCTTCCGAACTCTATGCAAGGCCGGTGCAGCGCGCGGTGGCCGGCGATGTCGTGCTGTCGGTGCGCGGCCTGCGCACCGTGCGCGACCCTGAGGCGCCGCATGCCATCGTGCTCGACGGCGTCGACATCGATCTCAAGGCCGGCGAAATCCTCGGCGTCGCCGGGCTTGTCGGGTCGGGCCGCACGGAGCTGGCGCGCGCCATTTTCGGCGCCGACCGCATCGCCGCCGGTACCATCACGCTCGACGGCAAACAGATCGCGCCGGCCTCACCGGCGGATGCCATCGCGCTCGGCATCGGCCTGGTGCCGGAGGACCGCAAGCACCAGGCGATCTTTGCCGCGCTCGGCATCCTGCCCAATTTCTCCGTCGCTTCGCTCGGCACATTCAGCAACGGCTTCGGCTTCATGGCCGAGCGGCGCGAGCGCGACGCGCTGTCGGGTTTCAGGAAAATGCTGTCGATCCGGATGGCCTCGGCCGAGCAGGCGATCGAGGGCCTGTCGGGCGGCAACCAGCAGAAGGTGATCCTGGCGCGCTGGCTGGCGCGTGACCCGAAAGTGCTGATCGTCGACGAGCCGACGCGCGGCGTCGATGTCGGCGCCAAGGCGGAGGTGCATCAGATCCTGGTGCAACTGGCGGCGCGCGGCATCGCGGTGATGATGATCTCGTCCGAGCTGCCCGAAGTGCTGGCGGTGTCGGACCGCATCGTCACCATGCGCCGGGGCCGCATCACCGGTGAGATGCCGGGCGTCGAGGCAAACGAGGAAAAACTGATGGAACTGATGGCGCTCGACAGCCAAGATGCGCTTGGGCAGGATGCGGAGGATCAGGCACGATGAGCATCGCCGAAGAGCAGAGCCAGCGCGGCGGCGCGACGATCGCGCGGTTGCTGATGAGTTTCGGGCCGCTGCTGTTCCTGGCGGCGCTGGTCGTCGTCTTCACGGTGCTGAAGCCGAGCTTCATCGACCCGATCAATCTGTTCAACATCACGCGGCAGATCTCGATCACCGGGCTGATCGCGCTCGGCATGACCTTCGTCATCCTCACCGCCGGCATCGACCTGTCGGTTGGCTCGCTGCTGGCCTTCTGCGGCATGGTCGCCGCCGTCGTCGCCAAGGGCGGTGCGGCCAACACGCTGTCGCTGTCGACCTCAGGCACGCAGGGCTATGGCTGGTTCGCGGCGCTGCTCGCCGCCGTCATCGTCGGCGCCGCCGCCGGCGGCGTGCAGGGGCTTGCCATCACCCGACTGAAAGTGCCGCCCTTCGTCGTCACGCTGGGCGGGCTGACGGTGTTTCGCGGGCTGACGCTGACCATCTCCAATGGCGGCCCGATCTCCGGTTTCGACGCCTCGATGCGCTGGTTCGGCACGGGGCTGATCGGCCCGGTGCCGGTGCCGGCCATCATCTTCGCCATCGCCGCGATCCTGTGCCACATCGTGCTGCGCTACACGCGCTATGGCCGTGCCGTCTACGCCGTCGGCGGCAATGCAGAGGCGGCACGGCTCTCGGGCCTGCGCGTCGACCGCATCCTTGTCTCGGTCTATGTCATCGTCGGCTTCTTCGCCGGGCTTGCCGCCTTCGTGCTGTCGGCGCGGCTCAATTCCTCGGAAGCGGTCGCCGGCATCGGCTACGAGCTGACGGTCATCTCCGCCGTCGTCATCGGCGGCACCTCGCTGTTCGGCGGCATCGGCTCGGTCGGCGGTACGGTGGTGGGCGCGGCGCTCATCGGCGTGCTGCAGAACGGGCTGCAGTTCAACAATGTCTCGTCCTACACGCAAAGCATCGTGATCGGGCTCATCCTGATCCTGGCGGTGGCGTTTGACCGGTGGCTGAAGTCGCGGGTGCGGCGGTAAGGGCAAGAGGTCTGCGCTCACCCCCTCTGTCCTGCCGGACAGAGGGGGCGCCTCGCACCAGCACTTTCACCCCGGCAACTGCTCCTCGATAATCCGCGCCGAACCCGGCACCAACTGCCTGGCCTGATCAAACCGCAGCACGACCATCCATTTCCCGGCCCGGTTGCAAAACGATCGGGCCTTGCTAGAAAGGCCTGGGGCGGGTGGCATCGTGAGAGACCTCATGTTTGCCGATATCATCAGGCCGATCAGCTTGAGTTTTTCGCTGCTGCGGCGCTTCTGGCCGCAGCTTGTCGCGCTGGTGCTGGCCGGGGTGCTGGCCGGCGATCTCCTGCTGCAGCTGGCGGCGAAAGTGGCGCTCGCCAATCATTTCGCCGGGCTCGCCATGCTGACGCTGGTGGCGCTGGCGCAGCTGGTGGTGACGGTGGCGATGTTCCATGTGCTGCGCCCCGGCCTGCCGCATCTCTTGGCCGCGCAGCGCGGCGCCGACAAGGCCGCGAAGCAACAGGACACTGCCGACCGGCGCGGCTCGCGGCTGGTGCGCATGATCACCATCGCGCTGCTGCCTTTCTTCGCCTATTACGCGGCCTGGGGGTTTCTCGGCGATATCGTGCGGCAATATTCGCGCGCCACGCTCGACCAGGCCGATTTCGGCCAGGCCGGAAATGTGCTCGACGTGCTGGATTCGCGCTGGCTGCTGATCTCGGTGGCGGTGTCCTGGCTGATCCGCCGGCTGGCCAAGTTCATGCAGACGAAAACCAAGACCGCCTCGTTCTGGCAGATCGTGGTGGTGATCTGCGAGACCAACTGGATCTTCGTCGGTCTCTATGTGATCAGCCGCTGGAAGGACACGGCGCTGCAATGGCTGATGAGCCGCTCCTTCTGGTCGGCGCTGCAGGCCGCCGCCGACGGGCTGGCGAGCGCGGTGCCGGTGGCGAATGCGGCCCCGATGGTGCCGGTCGAAATCACCTCGATCGCGCCCTCGACGGTGGCGGTCAACCTGTTCTTCTACATGCTCCTGCCGCTGATCTGGCTGGTCATGGCGGCGCTGATCTACGGCTATGACGTGCGCGACGATGCCGCCCTGATGCGCGTGCACGATCGGGTGGAGCGCTTCGGCGCGCGCTATGCCGGCCTGCCGAAATTCCTGCGCGACTTCGTCGAGCATTTCATCGCCGGCTACCGCTCGCGCTATCTGCCGATCGCCAATGGCGTGCGGCTGACGGTGAGTTCCAGCCTGCTGCTTCTGTGCACGCTGATCGTCGGCTATCGCCTCATCGACTGGGGCGCCGCCTGGCTGTGGCTCGGCGCGACGCGGCTGATCGGGCCGCACGAACTCGATGTCTGGCAGATTTTCTCGCACGGCGTGACGCTGCTGTTCGGCAGCCCGTTCCAGGATTCCTCCACCGGCATTTTGATCGAGCCGATCAGGATATGTTTTCTAGCCGCGGTGCTGGAGACGGCGTTTTCGCTGAGTTCCCTTCGCCCCGTTCACGGCGAGAAGGTGCCGACAGGCGGATGAGGGGCGGCGCTGACGTGAAAGAATTGGGCTTGGATACGCAAAGCCGGTGCTGACGCGACGTTGGGCAAATCAGCCACTTACCGGAGCGTTGGCGCTGCGCCTCATTGCCCTGCCGGGCGTTCGTCACTCGAAAAGCCAAGCAATTGGCTTTTCGTCCGCTTCGCGGACCGCTTCTCAACTCCCCGTATAGTGACGGGGAGAAAGTAGCTATTTCGGCGGGCGCTGGAAGCGCAGAAACCAAGGCCGCTCGCTGCCCAGCCCGACCGCCGGGCGGATGGTTTTCACCGCATCCTCCGGCACAATAAAAGTGTCGCCGATGGTGATGGTGTCGCCCTTCCTGGCGCTGGAGAAGATCGCCGAGGTGCAGCTCATCACACCCGCCGGCAGGCTGACGCCGCTGATGGCATCCGGCAGCCAGCGGCGCCCGGCGGCGTCGGTCAGCATCAGCTTGCAGCCCAGCCACTGCTTTTGCAGGTCGGGGTCACCTATCTTGACCGAGAACGTGGCGATGACGGCGAAGGCGTGGTCGGGCAGGCGGCCGGCCTTGCCGCCGCGCAGATCGGCCAGTTTCCAGTCGCTGCCGCCGAACGGCACGGCCTGGCCGAAATCGACATCCCGGGCGATGAGGTCCTCGCCATGCAGCCATTCGCGCAGGCTGTCATAGCTGGTCTCGGCCAGCGTCAGCGGCAGCAGGATGGCAAGCGCGACAAGGCTGCGCCGCCGCCATTTTTTCTCGGGCTGCCGGTCTTCGCCGGCGATCGGTCCGGTAGAAACGGCGCTCATGACTTGCCTTGAGGTGTCCGGGCCTGCGGGGCATCCAAGTCGAATTCCGGCAGCACATCCGCCGGCTGGCCGTCGGCGCTTGTCGGCACCCCATCGAGGCTGATGCGCGCCTGGGCGTCGAGCGGGGCGAACTGGCGCGCTGCTATCAGCAGGCTGGCGCCGCGGATCTGGTCGGGCGGTATTTCGAACACGAACAGGCCGCGCTTCTCCAGGCCCGGATCGACGCCATGCGGCGGCATGTCCTGGCGGTAGCCGAGCCGCTCCGTCTGGTGGTAGCGCAGCCCGGTCGGGCCTTGCCAGGTGCCCTCGGCAACCGTTGTGGAGGCGGCGGTGGCGGTGAGATTGGTCGACACCACCGCCCACAGGCCGCTGGTGGTCAAAGACCTTTCCTGGCCGAACTGGTTGGTTTTCAGGGCGCGGGCAAAGACGACCTTGTCGAGCCGGACATCGAAGCTGCGCGCGCGCACGGTGTCGCGCATGGCGCCATCGACCGGGATCGGCGCGGTGAGGTCGGCATAATGTGGTTTCGACACCTGCATGCCGTAGCTCAGCGCTACGGTGCTGGCGAGGATGACGAGATTGCCGAGGATGCGGATTCTCATGAGCCGGTTCCCGGCGCCGGCACGTCGGCGACCGGCAAGGTGATGGTGCCGAGCCGGTAGGGATTGAACCAGCCGGGCATGCCGTAGAGGTTGTCGCGCGGCTTGAAGATCTCGGCGGTGACGCCGAAGCTCAAGCTGGCCGGGACAGCGGCGTCGCCGGCCAGCGGCCAGACATAGGCCATGCGCTCGGTCATGCCGGGATGGAGTTCCGGCGTCAGCGTCGAATCACGGATTAGCGCGATCGTCGGCATGGGGTCGGGCAAGGTGATGCCGTCCGGCTTGAAGACATCGAAATAGGCCTTATCGGATTGCGCGGTGCGGTTGGTCATGTCGGCCTCCAGCACCAGCGCCTTCTGGCCGGGCTTCAAGAGCACGCCATAGGTTCTGGCGTGGCTGACATAGGCGCGCACCGGCTGGACGCGCCAGCGCCCGGCATCGATGGCGGCATCAAGCGGCAATTGCGGCGGAGCGTGGGCGGGCAGGGCGCCGAAAGCGCCCATCAGACCGGCGACGAACAGCGCCGCGATGGTCCCCGCGCCGGCCGTGATCCAGGTTTGAACTTTTGAGCGGGCAGTCCTGAACATTCCAAATCATGCACGTCGAACAGCCACCCACGCACAATCTAGAAAGAAACAGAACCGATTGGAACCCGCAAATGGCTGGTCCAACATGGCCGGTCTTCAGGCCGCTTCGCGCGCCCACAGGCGATGGCCGTGGCGGCGGAAGAAGCGGGCCACGAGACGCTGCTGCCTCGCCCGGACGAGGTCGGGCAGGCGCCGTTCCTGGCGCCAGCGCGACATGTTGCGCCAGCAGGCGATGAAACGGGCAGTGTCCTCGATGGCCTCCTGCGCCGACAGCGCCGGGCCGATCGCCGCCAGGAACAGCGGTTCGGATTGTTTCAACTCGTCGATGACGGCCTTGCGCCGGAAATGCTCCTGGCGGGCCTGCGCGATGCCGTTGCGGCGGATCGCCTCGAAGGCTTCAAGCAGAGCAGGGCTGTCGCCGGTGTAACCGCAGGCGCGGGCGAAATCGGCGGCATCCATCATTGCTCCCGGGTCTGGTGCGGCAGGCGACTCACGTTTGTGAGTTTTTGGAAGCATAACTCAAAAATTGATAAAAGGGAAACTTTTGGGAAAGTGTTAAAACTGCGACTCGACTCCAGGGCTAAAACGCAGGATTATGCGAACAAATCAGGAACAAATGGGGTGGAGTGGCAATGGCATTGCCGGGCAGGAAACCAGTCATCGCGCATGTCGTCTCTATATCGGTCGAGTGCGCCGATTGCGGCCGCAACAGATGGTGGAAACCGGATGAACTCCGGCGTTTCGGGGTGACGGGCAGCACGCCGCTGGCGGAGCTTTCTGGCCGCATCGTCTGCTCGGCCTGCCGCGCCGACGGGCTGCCGGGCACGGCGATCTCGATCCAGGCGGCCTTCCTCGACGAGCGCCAGCGCGTGCGCAGCGAAGCGCAGATGCTGAGCGAGCGCGAGGTGCTGGTGGAGGGGGCGAAGCGGGCTTGAGGGGGCTGGTTCTTCCTTCTCCCACAAGGGGAGAAGGAAAAAGGGCCTAATATCCCAGCAATTCCTTCAGCGGGATGACCCGCCAGACATGCTTGATCGCGTAGCGGTTGAAGGTCAGCGTCTTGGGCGGATTGTACTGCTCGACCACCAGCTCGCCCGCCGTGCGCTTGACCAGCTTCTTGATGAAGGCCTTGCCGTTGCGCTCGTTTTCTTCCGGAAACGTCTCGATCACCACATGGTCGCCGGGGATCGCGTCGCGGCCGCCGCAATAGATGAGGTCGCCGGGTTCGTAGCGCGGCACCATGGAGTCGCTCAGCACATGCAGCGCGAAGACTTTCGGCAGGTTGCGCACGCCCGGCGGGCGCTGGACATAGCCGGCGGGCTCGCCGTTGAAGGTGAAGTCGCCGTCATCGCCGCCGACCGCGGCGCCCAGCACCTCGATATCCATTGAGCCGGCGGGCATCGGGCCGGCATCGGTGACGATCTCGGCGTCGGCCACCGGGCCGGCATCGTCGAGGAAGACGACCTGCCCCTGGCCGAGTGCGACCGGGTCGACGCGCAGGAAGGCGGCGGTCTTCAGAAGGTTCTCGGTCTTGGGCAGGTTGCGGCCGGTTTCCCAATTGCCGACGGCAGCGACATCGGTGTCGTTGTGCTCGGCAATGTGGCGCATGACCAGGCCGCGCTGCTTGCGCGCCTGGCGTATCGCCGCCCCGACCTTGATCGACAGTTCCGTTTTGGCCATGGCACCCATGTGAGCGATGAAAGCGGCTCTCGTCTATGAAAGAATGGCTTGCATATATTTTTGAGTTATGCTTATATCCGGCCATGCAAAACCTGTCCAGCTTTCATGGCGCGGTAGCGCCGGCCTCACGCGAGGCAAACAAGGCGACCTATGTCGCCGCCCTTCCGTCCCGGCCGTCCTCCTCCCCGGCCGAGGCGAAGCCCGAGCGCCTTGATGCCTCGGGTCCGGCCCGCCCGTCCCCGGCGGCCGGAACGGCCGGAGCCGCCGCTCCCCTCGGCTCCGGCCCCCAAATCGACCGGCCCGTTTTGTTCGCCGGTCCTTATGCGCGCTGCTGCATCCGCACGCAGGACGGCACCGTGTTCGAGCCGATGACGGGCAGGGCGGTTTCGGCTCCCGACAGGAAGACCGCCGGGGCGCGGCTGGCGCGCCTGGCCGCCGGGCACGCGATCCGCCCCGGCTGATCCGGCCCGCGAGCCGGCTTTCGCACCGAACCACCCTGACCGTGGCCCGGACCGGGCCGAACCCTGACGCCTGGCCGACGGCGCGCTCTCGAGCGCTGCCGAAGGCGGACCCCTGGATGGAGCCTGGAGATGGCAAGCTACAGCGACGCCGAACTGCAAGAGATCGCCCGCTGGCTGCAGGAGGGGCTTTCGGCCTCGAGGATCGCGGCGGCGTTCAGCGCGCTGCGCGGCAGCCCGGTGTCACGCAACGCCATCATCGGCATCGTCCACCGCAACGCCATGCTGGGCGCGATCGGCTTTGCCAATGGCCGTGGGATACCGCCGGCCGCGAGACAAGCCGCCGGCGAGCAGGCAATATGCAAGCCGGCGGCCGCAAAGCAGGCAAATGGCAAGCCCAGCGGCAAGGCAGTGGCGCAACACCGCGCCGGCGTCCACGCCGCCGGGGACGCGCGCAAGAACAAGGCGCGGACCAGGCGCGAATCCTCGCCGGCGTGGCTGCCGCCGCGCCTGTTCGTGCGCGAGGTGGGCATGCTGATCGCCGATGGCGAGGCCTACCGTCTACAGGTGCCGGCGCCGCAGCGCGCACCGATCGGCCGCCAGCCGCATGGCGTGGCGATGCGCTTCATCGACTGCCTGTTCGACCGCTGCCGCGCGCCGCTCGATCTCACGCTGGAAGAGGATCCGGAGAACGAGGCGCCGGGCGGCCGGCCTGGCGCCGACATGCTGTGCTGCGGCATGCGAACGAAAGCACAGAAAAGCTACTGCGGCTACCACCAGGCGCGGTTTCAGCGGCGGGTTTGCCAGTGAGCTTATTTCGGTATCTGCCGGCCCTGCTTGGGCATGCGGCTTTGCACGCTGCGTGCCTCGAGCCGCATGGCCGGGCCGCCTTCGGCAACCAGGATGCCGGAGACGCGGGCAAAGCCGGTGAACACCTTAATCGCGTCGGATTCGGAGATCTGCGCGGCGATCGCGGCACTGCAGGCGTTGAGCGCGCTGCGGTAGACGTGACCGCGCCGCTCGATCGGCCAGCGCTGCAGGAAATCGGCGGCATCGCTGACGCTGTCGATCTCCTCGACATGTCCTTCCAGGCTTACTTTGAGCGGCACTCCGGTTTTCAGCGTACCCACGGCGTCCACCTTCGATCTCAGCGAGACTATAAAGCCCGCGCTTATAAACGCGCAAGGCCGCCACGCGGTTGCATCGCCCCGGCGTCACGGGCCGGCGGCGGCGTCGAGCCAGTCATGCGCGCGGCTTCTCGGCTTCACCACCAAGATGCCCTGTTGCCTGGCGGCCTTGCTGAAGGCCTCGAAGGCGGTACGCGGGCAGCAACTGCCCTCGACCGCCAGGCGGACCAGCCTTGCGGCTTCGATGTAGGCGGGTGCGGTCTTGTCGGGCCATTGCTGTCGCAATGCCGTTTCGGCGTCGGCCACCGAGCCGACCAGCATGGTCTTGTTGTTGCAAAAGCGCAGCGTAATCGGCATGAACGCCGTCATCGGCAAACCTCCCCTTTGCATCGACGCGTCATAACGTGCGGGCCGGCGGCTGGTTCCATTAGCTTGCGTGCAGGCATGGTATGAGCGAGCGGCCCTTCATGCAGCTCTACGTCTCCGATTTCGTCGGCGACACCTTGCAACTCTCCACCGAGCAGATCGGTGCCTACATGCTCATCCTGATGGCGATGTGGAACGCCGGCGGCCGGCTGCCCGATGACGACGCCAAGCTCGCGCGGGTCGCGCGCCTTTCCCTGAAAAGATGGCGCGCCATCAGCGCCGATCTGTTGGGTTTCTTCGAGCGCCAGGCGGGCGAGATCGGCCACAAGAGGCTGACCAGGGAATTGCACAAGGCGCAGGTCAAAAGCGAGGCGAGGGCCGCCGCCGGCGCACGCGGCGGTGCCGTCACCGCCTTGAAAACAAAGGCGCATGGGGCGGCAAGTGCCGGCGCTTTGCCGCGGCATTCTCCAGACTCCAGAAACCAGAGTGAAAAAGCTTCCGCTTTTTCAGGCGAAAACAACAGGCATGTTTCGGCGCAAGGACAACGAGAGCCGTTCTGTCGCGACGGTGCGCAGCGTTCTTCATCGCGCGCGGCCAGTTCCAAGAAACCGCCCGGCTGGCAGCGGCCGAGAACCCATGCCGACGCCGCCAACGCCATCATCGAGGAGATCCGCAGCCATGACCGCAGCCGAACTGCAGCAGGCGACGAAGGCGCTGGCGGCGATGTTCTCATGCTTCCCGCAATCCGCCCTGACTGACGTCGAGATGCAGATGCGCGGCTATCTCGGCGCGGTGCGCGACGCCGAGCTTGCCGATCTGCAGGCCGCCATCCAGCGCTTCGTGCGCGGCGAGGTGAGGAGCGGCAACGCCCAGTTCTGCCCGTCCAGCGCGCAGCTCTGCATCGAAGTGCGGGAGCGGAAAACGATGCGCGAGCTGATGGCGCGGCGGGCGGCGCAAGCGCCCGCGAATCTGGTGACGGGATGATCAGACCGGTCGGTGGGACAGCGCCCCCCTCTGGCCTGCCGGCCATCTCCCCCACGGGTGGGGAGATTGGCAGCGTCGCCGGCGCCGCCTTTCCTGCAACGCTGATGATTGGCGAAAGCCGACACGACATCTGATCTCCCCCCTCGTGGGGAGATGCCTGGCAGGGCAGAGGGGGGCGCTGCCCCGCCGACCTTTCCAAAAACACCACACGCCAAACCCAAGGAGCCACTCCATGCCCAAAAAAGCCAAAGCCGCCAAACCGCAGGCGCCGAAATTGCCGAAGGGCGAGGCAGAGCAAGTGCGCATACGTCGCGAGCTCGGCCATGATTTCGCGCTTAGCGACGACGCCTTCGGCCGCAAGCGGCTGGCCGCCGGCACGGCTGAGGCGCGGCGCGTCTACGAGGTGTCGAATGACGGCTACACGTCCACCGGCGGCATCGTGCGGGTGCGCAATGTCGACCCGCTCGTCGGCATCACCTCGCTGTCGCGCCAGCAGCGCGAGGCCGGCCAGCGCTACCGCGAGGATTTCCAGTGCAGCCAGCAGGCGAGCGTGAAGCCGATGCGCTGGAGCGAGCGCGTCGATAGCGGCCGCCATGGCGGCGGCATCGCCGACAGCGTGCTCGACGCCGGCCGCGCGCATGCCGCCGCCACAAGGGCGCTGGGGCATTGGGAGGTCGTGGCGGTGGTGCGGCAAGTCTGCTGCGCGGGCGGCTCGATCAAGAGCCTGGCGGAGCAGACGGGCGAGGGGCGCGATGTGGTGACGAAGCTGTTGAAGGTGGGGCTCGACCTGCTGGCGGTGCATTATGGGATGATGATGGGGCGCGGATAGCGGCGCTGTCATCCGGGAGCGATGCGCAAGCGAATGTCAAAGGGCAATCCGGCCGGCATGGTGCCAGCCGGATCAATTCGCAAGTCAGTTCCTGCAGACGCGGACTGTTTCGATGACGCGATGGTGGTGACGCCAGTGCCTGATCACCTCGGTGTGACAGCGGCGATGGTACATGCCGTAGTAACGGTGATGGTACATGCCGTAGTAACGCGGCCGGTAGCCTTCGTCGTCATACATACTGTATCGGCCATAGTAGCCGTCGTCGTTGTAGTCGCGATGATGATGACGATATCTGGGAACGTAATAGTCGTCGTCATAGCCGTTGCCGATGCCAAGCGTGATGCTGGCGGCATTCGCCGGTGCAATCACCGACACGGCCGACGCAATCGCGATCACGGATGCGAGCAAAAGTTTCTTCATGACAACCTCCTCTTCAAGGTCTGCCTAATAAACGCCGCCGGCGCGGCCCTGTTCCCATGAAGCCGGTAAACCAATGTTTCTCACGGTGACGGCGACAGGCGGGGGAATGCGCAGGATCGAGCGCGTCGTCGGGATAGGCTGGCCAACGGGCAGGTCCCGCCCTTGGGGCCGCAAGGCCAATCCGGGTCTGCCAGGGCGCCGACTTAGCGCGCCCTCGCAACGCGGCGGCTCACGCCTTTTTCAGGAATTCGGTTTTCAGCACCAGGCCCTTCACCTGCTTGGTGTTGCATTCGATCTCGCCTGGATTGCCGGTGAGGCGGATGTTCTTCACCAGCGTGCCCCGCTTGATCGTCTCCGATGTGCCCTTGACCTTCAGGTCCTTGATCAGGGTCACGGAGTCCCCCTCGTTCAACTGGCTGCCGTTGCTGTCTCTCACGATCGGGTCTGTCATGTCTTTCTCTTCTGCGCGGGGCCGGGTGAGCGCGGGCTTAAGGCTTCGACCGCCGCCTCGTCAATGCGCTGCCGGGCCAAATCGTCGGGCTGTTGCGGTCAGACGCCGCTGTCTCGACCTCAAACCTAAGGCGCGCCGCGTTGAAGCTGGATCCACTTTTGCACGACATGCATTGGAGCGGGTTATCGTCCATGGAAAGGCCGACCCGCTCTATCTCTTTGTTTTTCTTGAAATTCCGAACGGAGAATTGCTCTAGAACAGCGCCTTCTCCAGCGGCCCCTCCAAGGTCTCGGCAAAGGCCGTCGCCAGATGATGCCGGTCACGAAATGCCAGTTTGCCTGATATGAACACGTGGCACTGTGTGGGGCCACAGAAGCGGTCGGTGAGGTCGACATAGCGCGTGTCGGGCACGCTCTTGACCACGGCGCGCTCTTGCGCCGCCGCGCCGTCATTGGCGGCCTCAGCCCGCGGCGTGTCGCAGCGCGAGGGCGCCTCGCGCCACCACAGGGCGCGCGCCACGCAGGAATCGGCGAAACTGTCGCCGATCGGCGTGTCGCGGATGACGGCGGTCTCGACGCCGGCCTGGCTGAAGGCATGCAGTGTGGAGCGCAGGCCGGCCTGCCAGCGCGCCGTCTCGGCCTTGCGGCCGGCGGCGGGCATGTCGCGCGTCAGATTGCCGATCGAGAATTCCGAGATCACCACAAGGCGCGGCTTGCGGCGGATGATGTCGGCGATCGCCTGTTCGCGCCAGGCGTCGCATTCGGTGTAGTCGCGCTTCAGCACGGTGTTGAAGGTCGACAGACGCGAGGCGCGGCACGAGGATTTGAGATAGGTGATCACCTTGGTGTCGTTGCGCCTGGCAGCCTCGACCAGCGGGGTCGACCAATGGTCGGCGTGCGAATCGCCGAACAGCACGATGGTGTGGGCGGCATCTGCCGGGCCGAAGGTGCAGGGTTTCGGCCTCACCGTGTGGAAGTCGAGCAGGCAGTTTTTGTCGGTGGCGCGCGCGATGGAGGGCTGTTCGGCGGCCTGTTCGATGCCGCGCTGGGCGGGGTCGATGTTGCGAGTCGCCAGATGCGCATTGGCATAGGCCGCCGCCACGCCCACGCCGGTCAGCGCCAGCGCGGGAACCAGAGCAATTCCGGGAAAAGTGTGAAGCGGTTTTCCCTGGGGAATTGCGGCAAAACGAACCGCACGCGCGCCCGCCGTCAGCCAGCCGGCGCGCCGTGCCGGGTTCTCGATCAAATGATAGGTGAGGAATGCCAGCGCCAGCGCCAGCGCGCCGCAGCCGAGGCGCTGGAGGACGCTGAGATCCGGCACCAGCATGCCGGCATAGACGATGACCGGCCAGTGCCAGAGATAGAGCGAATAGGAGAGCGTGCCGACCCATTGCAGAGGCGGCAGCGACAGCGCGGCGGCGGGCGTCAGGGCCTGCCGACGGGCCGGACCCGCTGGCTGCTGGTTGTGTTCTTCGCCCGCGCCGCTCAGCAGCAGCAGCACCGTGCCGGCCACCGGCAGCAGCGCGTACCAGCCGGGGAAGGGCAGGTCTTCGCTCAAGCAAAGATAGGCGGTCGCGATCAGCGCCAGGCCGAGCCAGCCCTGCGCTGTTCGCAGCCATGGCCGCTGTTGCCACAAGGCTGCCGGCGCCAGCGTCGCCAGCCCGCCGGCGGCGAACTCCCAGGCGCGCAGCGGCGAGAAGTAGAAGGCCCAGGCCGGCGACAGGCTGGTCAGCCACAGGCAGGCGGCGAAGGAGGCGAGGCCGGCGACGCCGATCACCACGACAGCCATGCGCCGACCCGGGCGCAGCCAGGCGGCCAACAGCAGCAGCGCCGGCCAGACGAGATAGAACTGCTCTTCCACCGACAGCGACCAGAAGTGGATGAAGGGGTTGCTCAAGGCGTCCGCGGCGAAATAATCGAACGACCAGCGCAGCAGCCACAGGTTGATGGCATAGGCCGAGGCGAACATGGCGCCGCGCGAATAGAGCGCCTGCTCCTGCGGCGCCAGGATGAAATAGCCGAGGCCAAGCGTCGCCAGGATCACGAACAGGGCCGCCGGCAAGAGACGCCGGGCGCGCCGCGCATAGAAGCGCCAGAGGTCAAGCCGGCCGGTCTCGGTGATCTCGCCCATAAGGTGCGTGGTGATCAGCCAGCCGGAGATGACGAAGAAGATGTCGACGCCGGCAAAGCCGCCGGGGAGGGCCGAGAGGCCGAAATGATAGGCCACGACGCCGCCGACCGCCAGCGCGCGCAATCCTTGTATATCAGGCCGAAACGATGCCGCCACGACAGCTCCTTCGTTACTTCAAGCCCGCCCCGCATCGCGGCCCTGGTCGGCCGATATCGCAATGCAATATTCTTTTCGCAGTGCAACATGGCCAGAACAAGGAAAGGATTGGAGAGGACGGCGGCTTCGCCGACCGACACTCAGCCCGGCACCCGCGCTCTGCGCGCGGCGTAGAGGCCTGCCGCTGCCGCGAGGATAACCAAAGCGGAGAAAATCGCCAGCTTCTGTGCTGTCGCGCCCTGCGGGCCGAAGGCGACGGCATACATGGTGCGGCCGGGAATGAAGGTCAAAAGCCCGGTGATGATGAGGCCGAAAATGTAGGTGCCCTGCATGATGCGGCGGTGGGCGGCAATGTTGCCGCCGCGCGCCGCGCGCACGCCACGCCACAGCATCACCAGCACCAGCAGCGACAGAAGGTGGATCGGGCTGAACGGCCCCCACAGCCGGATCGTCCAGATGAACAGGCCGGAGCCGGCGACCGTCGCCATCAGCGCCACCCAGACGCGGCCAAGCGCGCGGTGCAGCCGGTCGCCCTTGGTGCGCCAGAGCTGCGCGGCGCCGAGCAGCAATGCGGCGATGGCGATCAGCGCGTGGAGCTGGATGACGGGCGAGGCGTTGAATAAAGGGCTGAGCGACATCGATGTTCTCCGCGAGATGGCGGATTATCGCCGAGGGGGCGTTGAGGCGGCAAGGGTTTGCGGCGGCGACCGCTCAATCCGCCGTCCACAAAACAGCCCCGCGAACGGGGCTGCTTTTCAACGGTATGGAGGCATCGTCTACTTGCTGCCGCCGATCTTTTTCACGTTGCTGCAGAATTCCGGATGGGTGTTGGTGGGGTTGGCGTTCTTGACCTCGTCGGCGCAGGCCGTCATCATCATCTTCTGGTCTTCGGGTGTCAGTGCTTTCCAGGCCTTGGTGAACTCGTCATCGCTGCGCATCTTCTTCATGGTGGAGTCCGTGTAGAAGGGCTGCATCTTGGCCGGATCGTCGAGAGCGGACGTGCCGCTGCCGCCCGATGCGGCGAGAGCCGAGCCGGCGACCATCGAAAGCGCTATGGCGCCAAGGCAGATCATCTTGATTTTCATGATAGGATCCTTCCCTGTTGCTTTGTGATCGTCTAAGCAACGATCAAGGGCGTAACGGCAGTATTTGGGTAAAAGTTCCAAATTTCCGGGCAAAATGAGCTCTACTTTTCTAAAATATATTATACGAAAGCTTGAATATGTCATACGAAAGCTTGAAAATTTCCGAGCTTTCACTCATACGCACAAGCAAAAGCCCATTTTGTTGTCGAATAGCCACGCAGTAACCTGCCCCCCGTGGACCGTGGCCGGCGTCGAAGGTCGGTCGGACGTCGCAGCGTCCAGCGATTTCAAAACTTCCCGGCTCTGGGATTGTTCCGCGCCGTCAGCCCCAAAAAGGCCCCACCGGCAGGACCGGCGGGGCATTGATCGGAGGTCTGCGATCGCCCGCGAGGCGATCCCTAAAGCAACGGGAGCGGCATGCGAAAAGTTTCACCGTTCCGGCGCCGGCTGTCGCCGATGGCGGGTCTCAGCCGCTCATCTCGGCCTGACGCTCGCGGCCGTCACGTCGCGGCTGATGGGCGATCTGGTTGCCGGGCGCGACGATGCCGGTCGCCTTGTGCCCTTTGCGGCAGACCGATTCTGAGGCCGCATGTCTAAGATGCCTCTTCCTCCCGCCTCGGCTGGATCAGCGCACGCGCCGCATCCGCGCCCGCCGCCAGGATGCGGTCCGACAAATCCGTTCCTTCCACTGCACGGGCCAATTGAAGGGCGCCGATAAGCGCGGCGAATACGCCCAACGCCACGCCTTCGCGATCGCGGGTGCGCGGCGGCAGGTCCTTGGCCAACTGGTGCACCAGGGTCAGCAGCTTTTCGGTGTAGAGGGCGCGCGTCTCGGGCGATTGACGCGCGATTTCCGGCAACAGCGCGGCGGACGCACAGCCGGTCTGCGGATGATCCCGGTGCTCGGGCGACAGATACATCGCCATCACCAGTTCCAGGCCGCCTGAGGCCAGTGCCTGCTGCAATTGCTGCGACTGGGTTTCCAGTGCCGATGCCATGCTCTCGCGGACGAGGTCGGCCTTTGACTGGAAGTGCGGATAGAAAGCCCCGTTGGTCAGCCCGGCGTCTTTCATGATGGTTGCCAATCCGGACGCAGCGATGCCGTCACCGCGAAAACGGTTGGCGGCAACCTCCATGATCCGGCTGCGTGATGCGTCCTTCCGGCCCTTGTCATAGCGCATGATGGTTCCTTCTCATTTCACTATTGCATTATGATCATAATGTGATATTACAACCATAATGCAATCGCCGACCGCAGGCAAGACCTCTCATGTTTGGAGCCTTCGGAATGAACCGGAATTCGGGAAAGACCGCGATCGTGACCGGCGCCTCGTCAGGCATTGGCCGTGCCAGTGCGGAGATTTTGGCACGCGCCGGCTTCACTGTCTTCGGCACCAGCCGCAAGGCATCCAATCAGGCCTCGAACGGGATATCGATGCTGGTTTGCGACGTGACCGACGACGCGTCCGTCGCGTCCCTTGTCTCAACTGTCCTCGGCAAGACCGGCCGGATAGACCTGTTGGTCAACAATGCCGGTATCGGGCTGCTGGGAGGGGCGGAAGAGTCCTCGGTCTCGCAGTCGCAGGCCCTGTTCGACATCAACCTGTTTGGCGTCATGCGGATGACCCACGCGGTGCTGCCCTGGATGCGCCGGCTGGGCGAGGGGCGCATCGTCAATATAGGCTCGATCCTAGGGCTGGTCCCGGCGCCGTATTCGGCCCATTATTCAGCCGTCAAGCACGCGCTTGAAGGCTATTCGGAATCGCTCGACCATGAGGTTCGCGCTTTCAATATTCGCGTCTCGGTCATCGAACCGGCATTCGTGCGCACCGTCTTTGACCAGAACGGATTCGAGCCCGATTCCGTCAAGAAGGAATATGATGAGGCGCGGGCCGGTGTCGAGGCATTGCTTCGCGACGTGATGCCCAAGGCCGATCTGCCGGAGGTGGTGGCGAAGGTGGTTCTGCGGGCTGCGACCGACCGGAATCCGCTGCGGCGCTACACCGCCGGCAAGGCAGCGCGGCAGGTAAGCATGCTGCGCCGGTTCGCGCCGACAGCGATGTTCGACAAAATCTTGCGCAAGCAATTTCGCCTGCCTGTCTGAACGAAGCCGCGGATTTAACAGCAACATCGCCGATCTTGTCCGGCGACCGACCACACCTTGCGGCTTGGCCGTTCGTGCCGGCCACAGAAAATCATTTTTGGAAAGCGACCATGATGAAAGCCTTTGTTGTCGACAAGTATCAAAAGAAGGGCGCCCTGCGGCTCGCCGAGATGCCGGAACCCGAGTTGCGGGACAATGATGTCCTGGTCGAAATTCACGCCGCCGGGGTGAACCTTCTCGATTCCAAGCTTCGGGACGGGGAGTTCAAGCTGATATTGCCCTATCGCCCGCCGTTCATCCTGGGCCATGACGTGGCGGGGATCGTCGTGCGGGCCGGATCGAAAGTCCGCAAATTCAGGCTCGGTGACGAAGTCTATGCGCGGTCGCGCGACGGGCGGATCGGCACGTTCGCCCAATCCATCGCCATGGATGAAGCCGATGTGGCGCTGAAGCCAAAAAACCTCAGCATGGAAGAAGCCGCCTCGATTCCGCTGGTGGGCCTGACCGCCTGGCAGGTGCTGGTGGAGACAGCCGGGCTGAAGAAGGGCCAGAAGGTGTTCATCCAGGCCGGCTCGGGCGGAGTGGGGACCTTCGCCATCCAACTGGCGAAGCATCTCGGCGCGACCGTCGCGACGACGGCGAGCGCGGCGAATGCCGATCTGGTGAAAGGTCTGGGAGCCGATATCGTCATCGACTACAAGAAAGACGATTTCGAGAAAATCCTGCAAGGCTACGACGTCGTCCTGAACAGCCAGGACGCCAAAACACTGGAGAAATCCCTGCATGTGCTGAAGCCGGGCGGGAAACTCATCTCCATTTCCGGCCCGCCGGATCCCGAATTTGCGGGAAAGCAGAAGCTGAACATGGTCCTGAAGCTGGTGCTGCGCCTGCTGAGCCGCGGCATACGCAGCAAGGCCAGACGCGCCGGTGTCGGCTATTCTTTCCTGTTGATGTGGGCGCAGGGCGATCAGCTGGGCAAGATCACGTCGCTCATCGAATCCGGCATCATACGCCCCGTCATCGATCGGACCTTTCCGTTCGAGAAGACCAACGAGGCATTGGCCTATGTCGAAGCGGGGCGTGCCAAGGGCAAGGTCGTCGTCAAGGTCAGGTAGAGACAGCGTTCGGCGACTATCTCCTTGTTCTTTTGCGCCATTACGGATGGACGGTCGTTGCTTCAGCCAGCCGGCGCCGTCTCGATCTCCTGGAGATAAAACACCTTGCTCGGCTGCAGATGGTCGACGCACAGCTGCGCCAGCACCCAATTGTCCCGGCGCTTCAGCGCCTGGATCATCATCGCGTGGTGCTGACGCGAGATGTCGAGCTTTTCCCTGTCGGCCAGCGAATTGGCCCGCACCGGCAGGCTGAGGCGCATATAGTGTTCGATCGAGGCGACGAGATAGGCGTTGCCGCAGGCCGAGAACATGGTCAGGTGGAAGCGGTCATTGGCCTCGTGGATGCCCCTGAGATAGCCTGCATCGACATGGCCGCTGTAGATGCGGTGGATCTCCTCCAATTGCGCGATCAGCACCTCGGTGACCGGCAAGGGGATCATCAGCGCCGCCTGGCGCTGCAGCATTTCGCGCACTTCGTAGATCTGCCGCACTTCCTCCGGCGAGAGCCGGCGCACCATGGCCCCCTTGTTGCGCTCGCGCGTGACGATGCCGAGCTTTTCCAGCTGGTACAGCGCCTGGCGGATGGTGTGGCGCGAGACCGGGAAGCGGGCCAAAAGGACATCCTCGACAAGGCGCGTGCCGGGCGCCAGCCGGCCGAAGATGATGTCCTCCTCCAGCGCATGCACGGTATCGGCTTCCTTGCCGCCATAGTCGAAGCTGTTGAGCATCGCGAATCCCTGTTAGCCCGGGTCAACGTCCGTTGACCCGGGTCAACGTCCGTTGGTTCGGACGGCACTCTAGCCTTCGCGCGCAAGGCTGGCCACAAGCTGGTCGAGGCGCGGGTCATCGAGGCTGACGAGCCCGGTCATCCGCAACGTCTGCCTCAGGCCGATCCTGCCGACCTCCCGGCGCATGATGACCTTTACGCAGACCGGCCTCGTTCCGGTCAGGACGAAGGCGTTGCCGACCAGGACCGGCTCCGAGAACGGCGCCCACTGCACGGCAACGATGGATGGCTCGCCGGTCTGGCGGCGGTTGATGCCGGCGAAATAGATCCAGTTCAGCTGCGAGATCGCCACGCCATAGTGCCAGCCCGGCGCCCGCGCCCCGCTCCGGCGGAGGCCCTCGGCCCAGCGGGTGACGCGCCTGAAGGTCACCAGCTCGGCCTCGCGCCGCACGAAGGTGACCGACCGCATGACAAGGTCGGGACGGTCCGGAACCATGAAGTAGGTGAAGTAGGTGCCGCCGGCGATGGCCGGAGCCGGGCCGCGCACCATGTTCTCGTAGAGCGCCTGGTGGATTGGCAACAGGGCTTTGTGTCCAGGCGCGGGGACTTCCGGCGCGCGGTACAATTCATCCTCGTCGATGCGGAAATAGGCGCAGATCAGCCTGGCCGTGGCCCGGTTGGGCACGCTCTTGCCTTGCAGATAGCGCTCGAACTGCGTGCGGTTCATGTTCAATCCGCGGCATACCGCTGCCACCGACGCATGGCTGCTGACCAGCCGTCGCAGATTCGCGGCAAGATTCCTGCGAATTGGCACGACACCGCCCCTCGACAGCCGTTCGAACCATTATTCAAGCAATCGCTTATATTGCGACAATCTCGCACAACATCGCGGCGCCGCGAATGGGACCTTGGGCCAATAGTGCGCGGCGGCGCGGAGCAACGGGATAATCCTTATTCAGGTCAGGAACCATTGCGTGCGGCCGGCCGTTGGGGCGCACGGAAGGGACATCCGAAAATGACGGACAAGCAAGAGAAACCACCTGCCGCGACGGACGAGGTTGTTCGCCGTTTGGTCGACAAAACCGGAATCACCGACGCGCAGGCCCGCGAGCTTGTCGCCTTTCTCGGGCCGAACAATTGGACATCGCTGTTGCGCGAAGCGCGGATATTGAAGCCGAAGGGCCCTAAAGCCGTATGAAGTCGGCAAGGCCCAAGCGCATCCTCTGGCCTTCCGCGAAGGCCAAGGCAGAGGATTCAATCTCAAAAGATCGGGTTAGGTCCTGGTCTTCCTCGACCACGCGGACGAACCATTCGCCGCAGGCCTCGATCACTTCCACGCAAGGGCAAACCTTGCCGTTCGGCATTGCGTTATCCATCGCAACCTCCCTAGAAAGCAATGGGGAACGTCGATTTCTATAACGCTCGTCCGAAGCCGTTTTCAACATCAAATGTGAAGGCGCGGCCAAGCCAGGCGCGCCGCGATTCGACTCGCTATTTCCATAGGAAAGCGTAGGCTTACGGCGTCGTCCGTTCTACACGGCATACGGATGCTTGGTAGCCAACTCAGGTGCTCCCGCCCTCGACGCGGAGACTGAAATGGCTGAGGTCCACTCAGACAGTAGGGTAACCGCCTTGGACTGCGAGATCCTTCGCGGCGCCTTCCGAAAATCGGTCGCGGAAAATCGCATCGCGGAACGCGAATGGCGCATGCACGCCAAGCTGCTGGCGCGCGAATTGACCGGGCTTGACGATATCGATCCGGACATTCTGGACTGGATCGTACGCAAGTAGACTTTGCCGGCCTTCGCTTTGCGGGCGGTTACGCACTTTCGGAGCGCACGGTCTCCACCAGAAGCGCTCCAGCCGGAAGTGGACGCAACAGTTCGGCCTCCGGCTTTGCCAGGTTGATCCAGGCCGCCCAGTCCGCGGGCTGAAGAACCACGACCTGGCGATTGTGGTAGGGCGCGATATCCGGCCGCAAATGAATAGGCCGCCGGTTCGAACGGCGGCCTCCAATTGTCTTTGGAAAAGCGAAGAACCTTAGAGGTTCTTGTTGATGGCGGCGGCCGTCTTGTTGGTCGCCTCCTTGACGGCGGACTTGGCGTCGCCGACAGCCTTTTGGACTTTACCCTTGGCCTCCTGTGCGGCGCCTTCGGCGCGCAGGCGGTCATTGCCGACCGCCTTGCCGACGCCTTCCTTGGCCTTGCCAACGGCCTGATTGGCGAGACCAGAGGCCTTGTCACTTGTGCTTCCCATGGAATGTTCCTTTTTGCGAATTGTCTGCCTGACCGGCGAGGACCAACGTCGCTTTGTTGCGAAGGTTCCTCATGCCATGGAGTGCGCAGCAAAACGAAAAGGCCCGCCACCGACGCGAATCGTGACGGGCCTTCTGGAGTAGGTCGGGCGTCCCACCGCCCGGCCTATTGCAAAACCTGTCAGGGGGACGATTGTTCCATCACGACGAGACGCGCGTCGGCCTGTGGGCTTTCCGGATCAGTCAAATCTCCCGCCACCAAGCGGGTGTGCCCGCCCCGTCAGTTCCGGTCCACCGGCTTGGAGCGCATGCGCGAGACCGTTTCGCGCTCGGCGCGCTTGGAGCGCAGCGGCGGCAGGCCGCGATCGATCAGGTCCATGTCCTCCAGCACCATGTCGCCCATGCGCTTGAAGGCGATGTCGAGCGCGCCGGCGCGGTGGGCCGAGCGCAGGAAGCCGGGCAGGGTGCGGACCGGATGGTCGCTCGCCAGCGGCTCTTCCGGGAAGACGTCGCTGGCGGCGACGATATGGCCGCTCTTCACCGCCGCCATCAGCGCGGAAAAATCGACGACGCCGGCGCGGCTGAGCAGGATGAAGGCGGCGCCCCTGCGCATGCTGGCGAAAGCGTCCGCGCCGAGAAAGCCCTGGTTCTCGGAGGTCACCGAGGCGACGACGAAGACGAAGTCGCTCGATGTCAGCACCTCGTCCAGCGAGGCCGGCTCGACGCCGTTGTCGATCAGGATCGACGGCGGCAGCCAGGGATCGAAGACTTTGGTGCGGGTGCGGAAACCCGTCAGCAGCCGGTTCAGCGCACGGCCGAGATCGCCGAAGCCGATGATGCCGACATTGGCGCCGGAAAGCAGCCGCGCCGTCTGGTTGCCGTCGCCGCCCCACAGCTCCTCGCCGCGGCGGAAGGCAAGGTCGGCATCGACGATATCGCGGGCAAGGTTGAGCGCCATGGCAAGGCCAAGCTCGGCCACCGGCTCGGCGAAGACCAGGCCGGTGGTGACGACATGGATGCCGCGCACGAACAGCGTCTCGTAAGGCATGTTGTCGAGGAGGTTGGATTCGACATTGAAGACGCAGCGCAGCGCCGTCATCCGACCCAGCGTCTCGGAAGAGATCGGCGGCTGGCCGACGATATAGCGGGCCTGCGCCAGCACGTCGTCCGGCAGTTCGGCGACGTCTTCGGCCGTGGTCTCGACGATGCGGTATTTCGCCCGAAAGCGCGCCAGCTGCGGCGGCGTGAAGATCAGCTCCAGCGAGCGCGGTTCCGGCGCGCTGATCACCAGCGGCAAATCCTTGTTTGGCACGACGATTCCTCCCGACGCGATCCCGACGCCGCGCATTCTTGCTTTGCCCAAGTCATTGCCCCAAAGCCGTATTACATTTTGGGCGACATGTGGCTCTGCCGCTAAAATACCGCCGATGAACCGATTTACAACCGAGAAAAATCGATTTACTCGTTTCTCCAGCGGACAGAAATGCCTCTGTCTGCGCCTCGGGAGGAGGAGCAATGGCGCACAGGCAGGACCAGCAACGGCGTGCGTCGATCCACGACGTGGCCAGCCGCGCCGGCGTGTCGGCGGCCACCGTCTCCAAGGTCATGGCCGGCGTCACCACGGTGAAGCCCGAGAATGCGCAGCGCGTCTTCGACGCCATCGAACAGCTTGGTTACCGCGTCGATCCGCTGGCCTCCGACATGCGCCGGGCCAAGCGCCGCATCATCGGCGCCATCATGCCGGAATTCGAAAGCGAGTTCTTCGGCCAGATGGTCACCCAGCTCGAAAGCCTCGCCGAGCAGCGCGGCTACACGCTGGTGGCGGCGTCGAGCCGCGAATCCGAAGCGCGCGAAACGGAAATCCTCGCCCGCATGCATGACTGGCGGGTCGCCGGCGTGGTGCTGGCGCCGGTGCGCAACGAGCACGGCCCGGCCGCCGCCTTCATGAAGGCCAACGGCATGACCGGCGTGCTGATCGACCGGGTGCTCTGCGACGATGCCTTCGACACGGTGTCGGCCGACAGCGCCGCGGCCAGCGCCGAAGTGGCGCGCGAACTGATCGGCAAGGGCCACCGTCACATCCTTGTCGTCGGCCTCGGCGAGCAGGCGGCGACGGTGCGCGCCCGTCTCGACGGATTTCGCACCACCGCGCTGCACCTGGCGCCGGATGTGCGCATCGATGTCGTGCTTGCCGAAACCGATGTCGAGCCGCTCAGGGCGCAGCTGCGTGACTATTTCGACAAGGGCGAATTCGACAGGGGCGAAGGCCGGGGCAAGCGGCCGACGGCCGTCTATTCGCTGTTCCTCAAGGGCACGCTGGTGGCGCTGTCGGAGTTCCGGCGGCGCGGCTGGCACTGCCCCAACGACATTTCGCTGGTCGGCTTCGACGATGCCGAATGGATGCAGGTGACATGGCCGGCCATCGCCGCCGTGGTGCAGCCGGTGCGCCAGATCGCCGGCCACGCCATGGCGGCGCTGTTTGCCCGGATCGAAGGCGAGGAGGGGCCGCCGACGGCGCGGCTCGAACCTTGCAAGGTTCTGATGCGGGAATCCGTTGGCTCGCCAGCCAACGGCCCGCATTCCGCAAACCCGCGATAGCCGCTCGGCGACGACAGCATCGCGACCGCGCACGATCACAGAGGCTGAGATGAACACTTTTGGACTGCACACTTTCGCCATCGCCCCGGTCTGGGACCTCGACCTGATCGAGCCGCGGATGGAGCGGCTGAAGGGCCTCGGCATCGGCCTGCTCGAAATCCCGTTGCTGCGTCCCGAAGAGATCGACACCAGACGTACCCGCGCGTTTGCCGAACGCTGGAATGTCGAGCTTATTCCATCGCTTGGCCTGCCGGCTTCACTTGACGTTGTGGCACGGCCGGACGAGGCTTTGGCCTTTCTCGAACCGGCCTTCGGCGTCTGCCAGGCGGTCGGCAGCAGCGCCCTTGGCGGCGTCACCTATGGCACGATCGGCAAGACGTCGGGACGGGCGCCAACCGAAGGCGAGATCGACGGCATGTGCCGGTTCCTGGTGCGCGCGGCCAAGGCCGCCAAGGCGCATGGGCTCAGGCTCGGCATCGAGCCTGCAACCGCTACGAGACGCATCTGATCAACCGCGGCATCGACGCCGCGCGCATCATCGAACGCGTCGGCGCCGACAACATCTTCATCCATCTCGACACCTATCACATGCATATCGAGGAGGAGAGTTTCGAGGCCGGCTTCAGGGCCGCGGCGCCCTATCTCGGCTATGTCCACGTCTCGGAAGCCAATCGCGGCGTGCCGGGACGGGGCATGCTCGACTGGGCGGCCTGCATGAAGGCTATCGCTGACATCGGCTACTCCGGCGCCATCACGCTCGAAAGCATGAATCATGTCGATGTCGACATCGCCGGCGGGCTCGCCGTCTGGCGGCCGGTGGCGGAGAACCCGGACGATGTGATCGGTGTTGGCCTGCCGTTCCTGCGCGAGGCGGCGAGGAAGGCTGGGCTGCAATTGGGGTGAGGGTTTCCTCGGATTATGTGGCCCGCCGCGTAGGGCGGCGGATGCAAGCAACAGCATCAAAGCGTTCGCGCGTTGTAGGCCTTTGAGGCTGGCGGGACAGCCCCCTTCGGCCTCTTAGCGCTCGTTTGCTACCAGTTGCTGCGCCCGCGATCACAAGGCCGGCGCGCTTCCCTTTCTCCCGAGGGAAAGCAGAAGGCAAGACGCCTCTGCCTTCGATGGCGGGAGAAAGCGGAGGACCCTCACGCCATTCCGGGCTCCCGCCGCGGTCCCAAATGGCGCATCTTGCGGCCGATGATCATCAGCTGACGCGCCGTGTTGTTGCGCAGGCGCCGCACGCGCCATTCCAGTCCGGTCTCGGTGGTGATCTGCTTGGCGTAGAAGCTCACCCGCATGCCTGCCTTATCGGAGGCCACCTTGACCGGGTCGTCATAGAAAGCGCCGATCTTGTCGGCCGCCATGCCCGGTGTCTCCAGCCAGCGCGGAATGTGAACGGAATGGAGCTGATCGACATCGATCATGACCCGCCCGATGCCGACGCCGGGCGTCGGGCATGTCGTGCTGAATGCGTCGCCGATGAAGACGACCCCGTCGCGGCGATGGCCTTGTGTCGTGGTCAGACTGACCTGCCTGACCTCGACCGGGCTCGCCACCTCGAAGTTGCCGCATTGCGCCGCGATCTCGGGCATGAGCTCGCGGAGCATTTTCTGCGGATCGGCGCGGAAGTCCCGCGTCCATTGTTCGGCGACGGTGCGATAGACGAACATGTTCGCGCGCATCTTGTCGCCGATGGGAAAGACGGTGAGATAGGCGACACGGTCAGAGGCTCGCTTGCCGTAGCAGGTGACCGCCCCAAAGGCGCAGTCACGCCGCGCAAGAGCGAGGTCGAATCCCATCGACAGCGAATGCGCCTTCGACAATTCGACGCGCTCGACGCCGATGGTGCGCCGCACCGATTCGCTGTGGCCGGTGGCCACCACCAGCAGCCGGGCATCGATGACGCCGCCGTCGGCCAGCACAAGCCGCTGCCGGTCTGGTCCGGTCGAGACCTCGGCCACCTTGCCGACGGTGATCGGCACTTGCGGCGGCAGTGCATCGCGCAGGCCGTTGATCAACCTGCCATAGGAAAATGCGTACTCCCACTTCTTTTCGCGGGCGAAGAATTGACCGAGGCGGAAGACATCGATGTCGGTAAACCGGGTGACGAGCGGCATGACCATCTTGTCGATGCCGAGCTTCTCGAACAGCTGCATTTGGTCCGCGCCGATCTTCTCGGCCCGGAACTCGTCATGATGAACGCGGTGCGGATCGATCAGCGCCACCTTGCGGCCGGCGTTTGCCAACAGCGTTGCCAGGGTGGTGCCGGCCATTCCGGCGCCGATGATCGCTACGTCGACTTCGGTCGGGCCAGCCGCGGCGGTGGTCATGTCTTTGCCTTTCTGCTGGTCATCTAGCGCCTGTCATAGTCCGCAGTGGAAATATCTTCCGGCCCCATATCAACCTCAAGCAACCAGCGCGGGTGGCCGGTAGTAACGATTGTTTACGTTAACGGCGAACGCTTCTGTTTCCAGCGCGGCGCGATCGCCGAGCCATCGATGAACTCCAGGCCGCCCGCTTCGTTGAGCGTGTGCAGCTTGCGCCCATTCCATAGCGCGCCAGGAGTTAAGATGGTCTCGACGACTTGCTCCATGCCGTTCAAATCAAGGTGAGCGACGCGTGCGATGCCAAGGGCGGCGCCATAGCTCCTGCGGCAATCCTGCACCGGACGCAGCAGGTCGTTGCCGCGCCTGACCATGCGGCCGGCCGGCCGCGCCGACGCGATGTCGACCAGCACGGGGTTCTTGGGATGCGGCGTCCAGGGGCCGCGGAAGTCGGGCGCCGACCACAGATGCAGCGCATCGGAGAAGGCGCCGCCGCCGCCGTCCCGGACAGTGGCGAACAGCCACCAGCGCCCGCCATGCTCGACCAGAGTGGCGTCGCTGGCGATGACGTCGGACAAGAGCGTCGCTTCCTTGACCCATCCGCCGGGAAAGGCGGTGGCGCGGTAGAGATCGACGGTGCGGTTTGCGCAGCTTTCCGGCACCATCCAGACCTCGCCGTCGCGCTCGAAGACGAAGGGGTAGGAGAGGTGGTAGGGCAGGTCGAGCACAGGCTCGGGATGCCCGATCGGCCCCGACGGACCGAACGGCACGGCGGAGATGATGGCCCGGCCGAGACGATGGATATAGTCCTCGACGAACAGGGTCACTTGTCCCTGGTACAGGATCGGGAACGGATCGGCGTAGAAGCGGCTGCCGTCGTCGGGCAGCACCTGCCAGCCGGTTGCCGGATGCGCGCGCAGATCGAACAGATCCTGCCCCTTGGTCTCGCGCCAGCCGACCTTCCAGTGGGGGGCGTTGTAGCAGAGATGGTAGATCTTCTGGACGATGCGCCGCGCCAGCGCCTTGCCCGCCCTGATGCCGAGCTTGGTGGTGGAGGGTATCGGTGGCGGGCCACCGGTCTGCGCCGGTTCGGGCAGCACCGGCAGGGCGGCCCGCGCCGCACCATTCACTGCCGAGGGGGGCATTGCCGCGAGGATCAGGCTTGCGGTGCGCGCCAGCATGTCCTGGAAAGAGGCCAGCGCGATGCCGCCATATTCGGTGCCCAGGCGTCCTTCGGCGACGGTGGCGCCGCTCTCCTCGATGCGGGCAATCGGCGTACGTCCGTCCAGGATCAGCGCCAGCAAGGCTGCTTCGCCGGCGGCGCCGTCATAGGTGACGCGCCAGACCCGCGTTCCTTCCAGGTTCACGTCGCCGCAGAGGTCGATCACCAGATCGGCAGAGGCGGGCGGCTGCGTCCGATAGGGTGCCAGCGCCGACAGCGGCTGGCGCTTGGCCAGCCCGTCCGCCGGCAGGCCATGGATGGCTGTCTCAAGCTGGAACAATGCCGCGGCGCTGCCTGGAATGCCGCTTCCGGCCGGCCTGGCATCGACGGACACCTCGACCTGGGCCAGTGCCGCCAGGCGCTGCGCCAGCAGCAGATGAAAAGCACGGACGCATTCGCTGTCCAGGCGCAGGCTCACTTGCATGTCGCACCCCTAGAATCTTCATCGGTGTCTGGCCGGTGTTCGAAAATAGGGCAGGAGAGATGGCCGCGCGGATGGTCTGGACTGATATGCTGCCCCATTTCCATCCGTCTCCTGCTCACCAGCGCCCGTGTCGACATGCACGTGCCTTTATTAGGCAAACTCCGTGCCAAAAATCAGAAGAGCTCTCAACATAATTAACAGTGTTTTAACAGTTGGAGGAATAGCTAGGTCGAAGCTGCAATTTACACTTGCAGGCACACGGAGTGTTGTCGGAGCGACCTTTGCAATCATCCCTGCTCTCGTTGCCGCAACAACCCGCTCCGGAGGCGATGCAATATGCGCCGGAGCCAGTGCCGACGGCGCCCTATGCATCCTCGACCGTCGAGCTGGGTGACGTGAAGCGCATATTGGTGCGCCGCCGTTTCCTGATCCTCCTGACCGCCGCGCTGCTGACCCTCGGGGCGCTGGTCTATGGCTTGATGACGCCGGCGCTCTACAGCTCGGTGGCGGAAATCCTCATCGATCCGCAAGACCTGCAGGTGGTCACCAACGACGTCAATCCGAGCCGCGTTCCGCCCGATGGCGGCATCACCATGGTGGAAAGCCAGGTCAGCGTCGTCCAGTCGACGGGCGTGCTGCTGCGGGCCATCGAGGCGACCAACCTGACCGAGGATCCGGAATTCAACGGGCAGGGCGGATTGCTGGGCCGCCTGCTCGGCGGCGTGCTGGGCTCGGGGTCGGCCGAAACCGACAGTACGGGCAAGACGCTCGACGCGCTGCGCCGGCGGCTGGCGGTGAAGCGTGCCGACAAGGTGCTGGTGCTCGACGTGATCGTCACCGCCAAGAGCGCCGACAAGGCGGCGAAGCTCGCCAACGCCATCGCGCAGGCCTACCTGGCCGACCAGGCGAGCGCGCGCGCCAAGATGGCCACGGACGCTTCCGATTCCATCACCGCGCGGCTGGAGGAGCAACGCAAGCGCGTGCAGCAGGCCGAGAACGCCGTCGAGGCCTACAAATCCGCCCACAACATGGTGATGGCGGCGGGCAATCTGGTCAGCGACCAGGAACTGACCGAGATCAACACGCAGCTTTCGGCGGCGCAGAGCCGCACCGCGGCGCTGAAGGCGCAGGTCGACCAGTTGCGCCGCTCCGGCGGTGCGCCGGACGCCACTTCGGAAGCCATGCGCTCGTCGGTCATCTCGAGCCTGCGGGCGCAGGAGGCGACGCTTGTCGACCAGGTCTCGCAGCTCGGCACTGAACTTGGGCCGCGCCACCCCTCGATGATCGCCGCCCAGCAGCAGCTGCGCGACACGCGCGCCCTCATCGCGCGCGAACTCGGCCGCATCAGCGCTGCCGCCGAAACCGACTACGAGCGGGCGCTGGCCAACCAGCAGGCACTGGAGGCCAAGGTCGCCGGCATGAAGAGCAAGTCGCTCGACACCGACCAGGCCTCGGTCAGGCTGCGCGAATTGCAGCGCGACCTCGAGGCGGTGCGCTCGGTCTACGCCACCTATCTGCAGCGGGCGCAGGAAACGCGCGAGCAGATCAATGTCGACAGCACCAATGCGCGCATCATCTCCAACGCCATGCCCGCCTTGAAGAAGAGCTGGCCGCCCTTGCCGCTGCTGGTTCTCGGCGCCCTCTTCGGCGGGCTGGGGCTGGGCACCGCGCTGGCGCTGATCGCGGAATATTCCTCGCCGACCGTGCTTTCCAGCGCGCAGATGCAATCGGCCATCGACGCGCCGGTGTTCGGCGTGCTGCCGGCAAAGGCGGGCAGTGGCCGCCGCTGGTGGCCTTTCGGCGGCGGCGCCGCCGCGGCCGGCCAGAAGACGGATGCGGTCGCGGGCCTGGCGCTGAGGCGGCTGTTCGCCTCCAGCCGGCGCCCGCCGAACTGGCCGCTGGTGCCGTCCATCCTGCTGACGTCGCCGCCGGAAGACGCCGCGCATCGCGGCCGGGTGGCGCGGCTGCTCGCCAATGCCGCGGCCGCCAGGGGCAGCCGCGTCCTGTTCATCGACACCAATGCCGGCAGCGGCAAGAAGGAGCCGCAGCCCGGCCTGCTCGACGTGCTGCGCGGCGAATATGCCTTCGAGGCACTTAGCCAGCACACCCCGGGCAGCAATGTCGCTGTGCTGGGCAGGGGCCGGCAAAAGGCCGTCTTCTCCGAGGCGCAGGGCGTCTATTTCACGCAGCACATGCTGGCCCAGGCAGGCCGCAACTTCGATCTCGTCGTCGTCGACGGCGGAGCGCTGGCCGATAATCTCAACGCCTCGCCGCTGGTCGCCATGGTCGACGAGATCGTGATGGTCGCGACGCTGAACTCGACGCCGATGCGCGACGTCACGGCGGCCTCGCAGGCCATTTCCGTCATGGGGCGGCTGCCGACCGGCGCCTTGCTGGTCGACGAGGCGGCCTGACATGGCCGCGACCGGGACCGCCACCCGGACGGCCAACCCGGCAGTCGGCTGGGCCGGTTCGGGCCAAGCCCCCGCCCGCGCCGGCGATACCGTCGACTGGGTGACGCGCTTCGGCCTGGTCATGACGGTGGCGTTGCTGTTCGCCATCTCCGGCGGCATGCTGTGGCTGGTGGGCTACAATTACGATGGCCTGACCGGCAACCCGGCGACCAAGATCCATCCGTCGACCTATCTGCTCGTGCTGGTGTTTGCCTGGCGCGCCTGCACCTTCGGCAACCCGGTCGGCTATATGGTGGCCGTCGCCGACCGGCGGCCGGCCAGCACGCTGATGGCGGTCATCTCGATCGTGCTGCTGGTGGTCGTCGTCGTCAGGCAGCGCCCCGGCATGGCCGGCATGATCGACACTTTCGTGGCGCCGGCGCTGCTGGTGATGATGCTGGCCGAGGACGACGAGAAGACATTTGCTCGGATGCAGACCGTCGTTCACGCCATCATGACCGTGAACGCGCTGCTCGCTCTGTTCGAGTTCGCCACCAAGACGCTGCTCTTCCCCTATCGCCTCGACGGCGAGGTGTTCATGAGCGACCTGCGCTCGACGGCGCTTCAGGGTCATCCGCTGTCCAATGCCACGGTCACCTCGATCTATGTGCTGGCGCTGCTCTCCGGTTCGAGATCCCTGTCCATGCCGCTGCGGCTCGGACTGATCGGCCTGCAATTTGCGGCCCTCGTCGCCTTTGGCGGCCGCTCCGCTATGGTGCTGACCATCGTGCTCGGCGGCTGCTACCTGCTCATCCAGGGGCTGCGCGGCTTGCGCTCGGGGCGCGTCAACCTGCTTGGCGCGGCGCTCGGCCTGATCCTTGCCGCGCTGGTGCCGGTGGTCATCGCGGTCGCGGCGGCATACGGCTTTTTCGATGCGCTGCTCGAGCGCTTCGTATCGGACTCCGGCAGCGCCAATGCCCGGGTCGAGATGTTCGAACTGTTCAAACATTTCGAACTGCGCGACCTGATCGTGGGGCCTGATATCGACCTCATCGAAAGCCTGCGCCGCATCAGCGGCCTCGAACAGGGCATCGAGAACCCGGTCATCCGCATGGTGCTCTACCAGGGCGCCTTCTTCACCTTGCTGTTGTTTGTCGGCTTCGCGCTGTTCATGCACGAAGTGGCGCGCCGCTGCCATGCCGGCATCTGGCTGCTGATGCTGGGCTGGCTGATCCTGCTCAACACCTCCGAAAGCCTGGCGTCGAAGACGACGCTAATGACCAAATTCGTGGTGATCGCGCTGGTGCTGTACCGGCCGGCAAGGGGTGTGGTGAGGACGAACAGGTCGCGGTGATCGTCTACGAAGGTGCGTCTGTCGGCGCCGCGAACTCTGCCTTAAACAACATCAGGATTCTATCGAGCGCCTGGGCTTCCGAGATGCCTTCGGCGACATAGGCTCTTGCAGCATGGCGGGCGACGTCAGCGAGCAAAAGTCCCCACGCACCGGGTTCTTTCCATGTTGTCTTTAGAACAAGTTGTTGCGCCGCTCCCGGTTCTGCCCATACCCGCAGAACTTCTACAGCCCTTGCGTTCTTTGCATTCGGTGGTGGTGAGAGCTCGCTCTTAAGTTTCCCAAACATGAGTCAACTCCTGGTCAAATCAATCAACGACAAGTGCAGACCGAGCAAAGGCGCGATCCGTACCCGCCTATTCCGGCATCCTCAACCCAAGCGCCTCGACCATCGCCGGATCCAGCGCCCGCGTGGTGTCGTCCATCATGCCCATGCCGTCGAAGAGGTCCCAGAAGGCCCAGGGGAAGCCGGCCGCCTCGGCGCTCTGGCGGACGTCGGAAATGTAGCGGGCGCGGTCGGGGTTGGGGGCGGCGGTGTAGCGGGCGTCGGTGCGCAGGGCGCCGAATTCGCCCATGATGACGCGCTCCGGGGCGATGCCGTTCCTGTCGGCCCAGTCGCGCGCCTGGCCGAGATATTTGTCGATGAACCAGCGGTCGGGCCGGGCGTCGAAATAGACTTTCAGCACGCGCTCGGTTTCGGCATAGGCGGCCTGCTTGTCCGCTTCCGGGGTCTCGGCATCCTGCGCCATGCGCGCCCTGACGGAGGCGAGCGTCGCGTCGAGCGAACCGGCGGAGGCCGGCCACGGCACATTGTTCAGCGAACGGTAGACCGGCTCGCGCATCCAGGGCGCGCCCTGGTGGCTGAACAGATAGGGCTCGTAGAAGTGGAAGGTGAACAGGATCGGCTCGAAGGCCGCCAGCGGCGCCGGATCGAGTGCCGCCAGCCCGCTCACCATCGAGCCGCAGCCGCCGGTGACGACCAGCGGCAAGGTGCAGGACGACGCCCGGGCCGCGGTCAGCAGGGATGCCTGGACCTGCGACCAGACGTTGGAATCGCAGGATTGCGCCGGTTCGTTGACTGGTTCCAGCGCCACCATGCCCGGCGTGAACCGCGCCAGCCTGCCGGCAAGCTCGCCGACCAGCGCCCGGTAGAGGTCGAAGGCCGGTGCCTCGGTGCTGGAGGTCATACGGTCGGGGTTCCAGTAATGGGTGGCGCCATTGGCCTGGACGTTGACGATGATGCCGAGACCGGCGGCGAGCGTGGCGGCGACGGCAGCATCCAGCATGTCCAGCAGCTTGCCGCGCGTGGCGGTGTCGGCGGCCAGGAACGGGCCGGGATCGACCGGCAGGCGGATGAAATCGAGCCCGGTCTGGCGTAGCCGACCAAGGTCGTCCGGGGTCGGCACCGGCCGCTGCGACTGGAAGGGCGGCCAGTCATAATCGGTGCGCGGCGCGGGAAATTCGCGTGTCAGCGAGAACCAGGGCCAGGCGTTGACGCCACGGCGGAAACGCCATGCGCCGTTGGCGGCAAGGGCGGACGAGGCGGAAAGTGGCGCCAGCGATGCAGCCGCAGGCACCAGCGCCGTCGACAGCGCGGTGGTGAGAAGCCGCCGCCGCGACCAGCCCGTCATACCGCGCCGGGCGAGGGGCGTTCGATCGCGGCCGTTCTCGCGGCGCTCACGCCGAGAAGCCGGTAGGCCTCATTCTCGTAGGCCAGCAACACATCCTCCCAGCGGAACGCTTCGCGGGCGCGTGTCCTGGCGGCCTCGCCGCAGGCCTTGACCAGCGCGTCGTCCTCCATCGCCTGCTGCATCCGCTCGGCGCAGCCTTGCGTGTCGGTGAAATAGATGGCGGCGGCTCCGGCGACCCATCTGTTGTAGGGATTGTCGTGCGCGATCACCATGTTGCCGGCGGCCAGCGCCTCGACCAGCGACGGGTTGGTGCCGCCGACCGTGTGGCCATGCATATAGGCGCGCGCATGGTATCGCAGCGCCTTCACCGCGGCCTGGTCGTAGATGGCGCCGGGCAGAACCACGGAGGCGTTCGCTGCCTTGCGGACCGCGACATGATAGGGGATCTGGTCGGACAGCGTGCCCAGCACCACCAGCTTCATGTCGCGCTTGCGGCTGCAGAAGGCTTCGACGATCGGCAGGATGCTGTTGTCGGGCTCGATGCGCGCGATCGAGATCAGGTATTTTCCAGGCTCGAGGCCGAGCGCGCGCACCGGCGCCTCGGGTGCCGATGTCACCGGATCGGCGCCATAGGCGATGGTGGAAATTGCGCTGCGCGGCCGGCGCGTCGCCAGGTGATCGGCAATGACCGGATGGTCGGCGACCAGCCTGTGCGAAGCCCAGGCGCCGATCCACTCATTGAGCCAGAACCAGGTGCGCGCCGCGCGCCCCCATTTGGGGCGGCGCCACTCGATGCCGTCCATATTGGTGATGACCTTGCGCCGCATCAGCCTGAGCCAGGTCAGGAAGACCGCGCCATTGTAGCCGAGCACCAGGCAGACGCCGGGCCGGCGCGCGGCGTCGAGCACGCATTGCCAGTCGAATTCCAGCGTCGCGCGCGGGCCTTTCGACCCGACCTGGACGTGGATGAGGTCGATGCCGCGCCAGCTGTCGAGGCGCACCCTCTGGTCGACCCGCTCGACCTCTTCCTGGCAGTAGACGCCGACCTTCCAGCCGCGTGCGACCAGAAAAAGCGCCAGCCTCTCGGCGAAGGTCTCGAAGCCGCCATGGGCCGCGGGGATGCCGCGCGTTCCCAGGATCAGGATGGAAGGCTGTTCCGGTTTCATGGCTGCTGGCGCTTTCAAATCCGTCCGACCCGCTATGGAAGGCTGTCCCGTCTCAAAACCCGGCCCTGCAAAATGCCTGCCAGGCCCGATTCCAGCCATTGTCGCATTCGGGTTGTAAAATATTTGTTCCAGCCGCCGGCGTTGTTTCACTATCGGTCAACTTTCCGAACGTATGTGTACCGAAACGAGGCGATGCCGGGGCCAGTCGGCCCGCGAATGGATATATTAGCCCGGCATGAACCTTGCTGATGGACTTCTGCGCGCCGGAATCGGCGGAAGGCGTGCAGCGTTGGTGTGGTGAACCGGATCCAGATCCGTTTCATGACCGCACTAAAACCAGTGAAGTCCAAAGGGGTGTTGGGCTTGACGTTTCCGGTCGCCGGTATGGTCAGGCGGCGGAATCGTCACACCACCCCTGGCAGAAAGATGCGCGTGAAGATGCGGATTGCCTGCATCCATCAGGGCTACGAACTCTACGGCTCCGACCGCAGCTTCGCGGAGAGCGTGGCGGCGCTGCGCGCCGCGTTTCCGTCGGCCGACATCGAAGTGGTCCTGCCGCGCAGCGGACCGATCGTCGAAATCCTTCAGCCCCATGCCAGCCGCATCGTCTTCGAGCCGCTCTGGGTGCTCAGGCGCCAGGCGATGCTGAGGCTGGCGACCATCGAGATGGCGCGGCTGCCGGTCGCGCTGTGGCGGGCATGGCGGCGCCTCAGCGTTTGCGACCTCGTCTATGTCAACACCTCGATCGTCGCCGATTATGCGCTGGCCTCGCGCCTGCTGCCTTCCAAGGCTCTGCTGCACATCCATGAAATTCCCGAAGGCGTGCTGCGCCGGATCCTCGTCGGGCTCATGCACTGGAGCCATGCCGATCTCATCTTCAACTCGAAAGCGACGCGCGACACGTTCGGCGAGCCGCGATCGGCGCGCTCCTACGTCGTCTATAACGGCGTTGCCGGTCCGGCGGCGGCGGAGGCGATGACCTATGACGGCAAGCGCCCACTGCGGGTGCTGCTGCTCGGCCGCGTCAACCGGATCAAGGGCCAGGAAGTGCTTCTGCAGGCGATCGCCTCGCTGCCGGCTGAACTCAGGTCAAGGATCGAGGTGCGGCTGGTTGGCGGCGCCTTCGAAAGCGTCGAGCGCGAACGCGCGCTGGCGGAACTGGTCCAGAGCATGGGGCTGGCCGGACAGGTCAGCGCCTTGCCCTTCATCCCTGACCCTTCGGAGCATTATCGCTGGGCCGACATCGTCACCGTGCCGTCGCGGCGTCCGGAATCGCTCGGCCGTGTCGCCATCGAGGCGATGGCCTATGGCCGGCCGCCACTGGTGTCGGCGATCGGCGGGCTGGTCGAAGTGGTCGCCGACGGCGAGACCGGCTGGCATGTTCCGCCAGGCAATGCAGCGGCGTTGGCCGCGAAGTTGCAGGAGATCATCCTCGCCCCTGAAACGTGGTGCGGTTTCGTCGCCGCCGGGCGCAAGCGCTACGAGACGGTGTTCAGCGAACCGGTCGCCGCGGCCGCGATCGCGGCGATCGCCGCCGACAAGCTGAAGGCTGCCATCGCAAGGCCGGGCCGGATGGCCAGCACCCGCCAGGTGGAGACAAGGCCGTGAAGTTCCCCCTCCATCTGGTGCGGCGCCTCGTGCTGATGATCGGTGGCGAGGCGATGCAGAGCGGCTTTCATTTCGCCCTCAACATCGCGCTGCTGCACATGCTGTCGGCGCAAGGCTACGGCCTTTTCGCCATCGCCATGGTGATGGGCGGCGTCGGCCTGTCCTACATCAGGTCGCTCACCGCGGTTCCGGCCTCGATATGGATGGGCAAGAGCAGCAACAGCGCCGGCGTCGATGCCCATGACGTGGCCTTCGGATCCGCGGCGCTGGTGGTGTCGCTGCTGATGGCCATCGGCACGGCTGTCCTGATGCGCCTCCTTGGCGACCCGAGCGGCATTGCGGCCGGCTGCTTCGTCGGTGCCTGGTCGCTGCGCAGCCATATGCGCACGGCATTCTTCGCGCGCCGCCAGCAGGTGATCGTCTCCGTCAGCGACGCGGCCTTCACAATCGCAGGCACCGTGTTCGCCGGCCTGGCGATCTGGTTTGCCGAGGCCGCGCTGCAGACCGTGTTCTATGCCCTTGCCGCTGCCAATGTGATCGGCATCCTCGTCCTGGCCCGGCTGGCGCCGCGCACGCTGCGCATCAGCTTCCGCATGCCGACACGGCGGCGCTACACCAGACTCTGGCGTCAGCTGTGCTGGTCGGCCTTCAGCGCGACCACCACCAACATCCAGGGGCAATGCCTGGCACTGCTGGTCGCCGGCATTGCCGGACCCGCGGCTTACGCGCCGCTGGCGGCGGTGATCGTGCTGTTCGCGCCGCTGCGCATCATCAGTCTTGCTTTCGTCAACATGACGCAGCCGGAACTCGCCAAGCTGATGCGGCGCAATGAAACGCGCCGCGTCTGGTCTCAGGCGAAGATCTGGTCGGTGGTCATGGGGCTCGGCGGCCTGGCCTATGGATGCGCCATCCTGTTCGTCCTGCCGATGATCAAGTCCCAGGCTCTGCAGGATGCCTCGGTCGGGTTCATCGGGCTTTTCGTGACGGCGAATTTTATCCCGATCATGCTCTACATCATGCCCCGCATCGTCCTTGAGATATTCGGTGATTTCCGCATCGTCGCCTTCATCACCATGGGCGGCGCCATCGTCGGGCTGGCGTTGATCGCCATCCTGCTGGCCGTCGCGTCCCCACCATGGGCGCTGCTGGGCTCCGCGGTCTCCGAGACCTTCGTGCTCGCGGCATCATGGTATTTCGCGCATCACCGCATGTGGAACATCGAGCATCCGGACCAGCAGCGTAACAGCCGTTTGGGCTCCTGGCGGCGGGCGCTCACGTTCGCCGCGGTAAAGCGATAGGAGATGGATGTGCCTGGCCAGGCGATGCAAATTGCTGCGGTGGATGACGGCTTGCCCGTGGCGGGAGCCTCCCGTCCCGTGACCGTCCCCGCAAACGATGCCTACACGGCGCGATTGCACACAAGCCTTGAAGCGGTCAGGCCGCTCTGGCTGCGCTTCCAAATGGACGGTGTCTGCACCGCCCACCAGCATTTTGCCTGGGTCGAGGGGATCGTGGCGCGGCTGATGCCGGCAGGCGCGGAGCCGCTGATCGTTGAAGTGAACGACGCGGTGACGGGCGCGCCCTTGATGCTGGTGCCGCTGATGCTGCGCTCGGCCTTCCAGCATCGGGTGATCGAGTGGCTGAGCTGTGGCGTGTGCGACTATTCGGCACCGCTGCTGGCCGATGCGGGTGCGTGGACCGCCCAATCGGCGCAGGCTGCGTGGGCGGCGGTGCGTTCCGTGCTGCCGTCGGCGGATCGCTTCCATATCACGGGAATACCGCAGCAGGTCAGCGGCGTGGCCAATCCCCTGGCCTTGCTGACGACCACGCGCGATTCCGTGCAGACCACCTTTGGACTTGCCATCGACGGCGACCCGGAAACCGTGCTCAAGCGTCTCTGCAGGCCATCTTTCGTCAAGGAATTCGGCAAGGACTGGCGCCGGCTCGAAAGGCTCGGCGATGTGGAACTCGTCCAGGCCGTTTCGCCGGATCAGGTGGAGGAAATCTTCGGCGAACTGGTCCGGATGCGGCTTAGCCGGTTCCGCGAACTTGGCCGCTTCGACCTGCTGACGCAGGAGGCGGTTGTCGATTTCTACCGTGACGCGGCCATTCAGGGCTTGTCGGACGGTTCGGTGCGGCTCTTCGGGCTGCGCGTCGGCGGCTCCCTGATCGCGGTTCAATATCTGCTTGTCCATCAAGGGACTGTTCATGCTCTCCTGATAGCTATGGACCAGAGCGTCGTTCCCAATGTCTCGCCTGGAATGGCGATCATTGGCAGGTTGATGAGGTGGGCACGCGAGCAAGACCTTGGTTATTTCGACCTGTCGGTCGGCAACCAGAGCTACAAGGAACATATGGGCGCCAAGGGTTCGGTTCTTGTGGAACTCTGCCATGGGTACACGATGCGGGGCAGGGCGGCGAGCAACGCCATCGATCTACGCAACCGGACCGAAGCCTTCGTGCGATCCAAACCACGGCTGCTCAACGTGGCCCAGAGACTGATGCGAGGTTTGCGGCGTTCGCGTGGAGGACGTTGAGAGCAGGCCTGAACGGACGGGAGAAGTACGTGGCAGGCCAGGCAGTACGAATAGTCGCGGTGGGGGATGCACCGGACCAACCTCTTTCCCCAATTCTCGCCGGTTGGGGCGCCGCCGCGCGCTTTGCCGCGCGGCTGCACACCAGCTTCGATTCCGTAAGGCCGCTGTGGCTGCGCCTCGAGGCGACCGGCGTGTGCACGGGCCATCAAGGCCTTGCCTGGGTGGAAGGGATCGCAACCCGGCTGATGCCCAAAAGCGCGGAACTGCTGGTCGTCGAGGTCAACGACGCCGATACGGGCGCGCCGGTCATGCTGTTGCCGCTGATGCGCCGCCGGGCCATGGGCCATTATGTGATCGAATGGCTGAGCTGCGGCGTGTGCGACTATTCCGCGCCGCTGCTGGCCGATGCGAGACCCTGGACCACGCAGAGCGCCGACGCCGCCTGGGCGGCGGTGCGCGCCGTGCTGCCGCCGACGGACCGCTTCCACATAGCGGGGATTCCGCGGGAGATTCACGGCGTCGCCAATCCGCTGGCGCTGCTTTCACAGGCGCGCGATTCCATCCAGATCGCTTCGAGCCTGGCCCTGAGTGGCGATCCGCAGACGCTGATCAAGCGCATCTGCAAATCGTCCTTCGCCAAGAATTTCCACAAGCACTGCCGCCGCTTCGAACAGATGGGCAAGCTCGATCTGGTCGAAGCCGAGACGCCCGACATGGTGGAGGCGCATTTCGCGACCCTGCTCGAGTTCAGGCTCAACCGCTTCCGTGAGCTCGGGCGCTTCGACCTCCTGACACAGGCGCCGGTCGTCGATTTCTACCGCAACGCCGCCCTGCACGGCCTGTCCGACGGCTCCGTGCGGCTCTTTGGGCTGCGTGTCGGTGACGCCTATCTCGCCGTCATGTACGTGCTTGTCATGAAGGGCACCTTGCACGCGCTTCTGCTCGGGATCGATCAGGACGCGGTGGCCAACGCCGCGCCAGGCCTGACGACGATTGGCAAGCTGATGATGTGGGGAGTGACGCAGGGGCTCGACTGTTTCGACCTGTCGGTCGGAAGCCAGGGCTACAAGCAGCACATCGGCGCTTCGAGCGCGGTGCTGGCAGAATTGTGCGAGGCGGTGACGCTGCGCGGCCGGGGCTCGACGACCTATATCCAACTGCGCGGGAAGACCGAACTTTTCGTGCGCTCCAAGCCCGGGCTGTACAAGGCCGTGCAGGGCGTGATGCGGCGGTTTCGGCGACTGAAGAATTGAAGAATTGAAGAATTGAAGAATTGAAGAATTGAAGAATTGAAGAATTGACGAATTGAAGAATTGGAGAATTGCTGCTCCCGAGGTGGCTTCGGGAGCAGCAATCGCGCGCGACGAGGTGACCGCTCACAGCGCCTCGGTGTCGAAGAGCAGCATCGTCACCAGATCGTCATCCCCGGCGAGTTTGCGCCGGTCCACCGCGCAGGCCCGGCCGATCTCGCTGTCAAAGGCCGTGCGAATGGCCTCCAGGCTGTCGAAATAGAGCGTCGCGACCCTGAAAGGTGTCTCGCCAGGCAGGACATTCATGATCGGCTGCCGGCTGATCTCGTAGCGCCGCAGTCCGGGCAATTGCTTGGCCAGCGGCACGTGAATGTCGTGGTAATGGCGCTCGAAGGCCGCCGGATCGGCGGGGGTTTTGTAGATGACAAGCATCTTGGCCATGGTGGTGCTCCCAGTTTGAGGTGACCGCGCCGCGTCGGCGCCGCACCAATGTCGTTCGCCGGGAGCGTATTTCGACAGGGATGCGGGTTTTCGCGAGACCAACGGCATGGGGCCGGCGCCAGACGATATTCCGCGCATCGCCATCGCCATCGCGGCCGCCAGCCGGTGCCCGCACGGCGATGCGGTTGATCCATGTCAAAGCGGATCGTCGTCGACGCTTTTATCTGATCCACTGTCTTGGGAAGGACACAAGGCGGTGGGTGGTTCCGGGCCGGCAAGCTGAAAACAGCTCCGGTCCGGACTGCCTGCGAGATTTTGCCGGTCCGCGCCGTGTTCATGCCCGAAATTGACAGCAAGGCGTGTCTCCGTCATCCTTGAGCCCAGTCGCCTGATGTGTCAGGGCGACCGAGGGCAGCGTCATGTTCAGTCCCGTCACCGGCCAGAATGCCAAGCGCGCCGCGGTGCGCAAGGCGCTCGACGCCCACAAGGTCTACATCACCGCGCAAAGCTTTTCGGACGGGGCCTATCGCGCACGCGTGCTGGTCGACGGCGAGGCCTATTGGGTGGATGAGTTCCGGCTCGCCCAGCTGCAGCAGGGCCTGTCGCCGGCCGAGCTCGAGCTGACCCCGGCTGCCGACGATTGAGAGCGTGACTTCCATCCGTTCCGGAACGCGGCAGTTGCTCCTGCTTGCCAAGCGCTTCGGTCCTTGACCATGCCCGCTCCCGCCAAACTCAAGACCTATCGCGCCAAGCGCGAATTTTCCAAAACGCCGGAACCGGCCGGCGGGCCGATCACCGGCGAGGGCAACGGCTTCGTCGTCCACAAGCATCACGCCACCGCGGACCATTATGATCTGCGCCTGCAGGTCGGCGACGTGCTGAAGAGCTGGGCGGTGCCGCGCGGACCTTCGCTCAACCCGGCCGACAAGCGGCTGGCGGTCGAGACCGAGGACCATCCACTCGAATATATCGATTTCGAGGGCGTCATTCCCGAGGGTGAATATGGCGGCGGGCCGATGATCGTCTGGGACACCGGCACCTGGGCGCCGATGGACGATGTCGAGAAGAGCTTGCGCACCGGCGCTTTCAAGTTCCGGCTGGCCGGCGAAAAGCTCAATGGCGGCTGGATGCTGACCCGCCTGAAGCCCAAGCCCGGCGAGGACGAGAACAAGAAGAACTGGCTGCTGTTCAAGGAGCGCGACCTCGCCGCCGACACGGCGCTGAATATTCTGGAGGCGCGGCCGGAAAGCGTGAAATCCGGCCTGCGCATCGAGGAACTGGCGGCCGCCGCGAAACCGGCGGCCAAGTCCGCGCCAAAGCCGGGTTCCCTGAAACCCGGCGAACTGCCCGGCGCGGTGAAGGCGTCGGCGCTCAGCCGCATCGAGCCGCAGCTGGCGACGCAGGCGCTTAGGCCGCCGGGCGGCGAAGGCCCTGCCGAAAACACCAACGAACTCTGGCTGCACGAGATCAAATTCGACGGCTACCGCACCATGGCGCATCTGTCCGACGGGCAGGTGCGGCTGATCACCCGCGGCGGCATCGACTGGACGAAGCGCTATGGCGACCTGCCGCATGCCTTCGCCAAACTGCCGTGCCGCGAGGCGATCGTCGATGGCGAGATCGTCGTGCTCGACGCCAAGGGCATCAGCCGCTTCGCGCTGCTGCAGGACGCGCTGGCCGAGGGCGCCGGCAGCAAGCTGCATTTCTATGCCTTCGACCTCCTGCATCTCGACGGCTGGGACTTGCTGAAAGCACCGCTCATCCGGCGCAAGGCGCTGCTGGCCGAGCTGCTTGGCGGGCTCGGGGCGAATTCCGCCATCCAGTTCTCCGACCATGTCGAGGGCTCCGGGCAGGGGCTCTATGACCAGGCGACGGAGCTCGGGCTCGAAGGCGTCATTTCCAAGCGCGCCTCCGCGATCTACCAGAGCGGCCGCACCAAGAGCTGGACCAAGTGCAAGGCGCTGCAGAAGGACGATTTCGTCATCGCGGGTTACACGATTTCGGACGCGGCGGAAGGGCTGGCGGCACTCGGCATGGCCGAGTGGGAGGAAGGCGAACTGCACTATCGCGGCAAGGTCGGCACCGGCTTCGATGCCGAGACGGCAGCCGACCTGCTCGCCCGGCTGGAGCCGCTGACTTCCGGCGCCACGGCGCCGGAAGGCGTGCCGCGCGAGATCATGCGCGAGATGCACTGGGTGAAGCCGCTGTTTTCGGCGCGCATCCATTACGCCAACCGCACGGCGGACAATGCGTTGCGCCATGGCGTGTTTCGCGGTCTCAGGGATGTCGGCCTGTCGACGCCGGTCTCGGCCAAGCGCAAGCGGCTGATCTCGGAGGCGGATCTCGCCACCATCTGGGTGACCAATCCGGAGCGGCGGCTGTTCGGCAAGACCGGGCCGACCAAGCTCGACATCGCCGTCTATTACGCGCTGGTCGGCGACTTCATGCTGCCGCACATCCTCGGCCGCCCGGTGTCGCTGGTGCGCTGCCCGACCGGCCTGCCAAAGGATTGTTTCTTCCAGCGCCACGCCTTCACCGGCATGCCACCCTCGGTGGTGACGTTCCAGGCGACCAATTCCGAGGGCGAGACCAAATCCTACCTCTCGGTCGAGGGGGCAAAAGGCTATCTGGCGCTGGCGCAGTTCGGCGTCGTCGAATTCCACACCTGGGGCACGCACCGCTTGAGCCTCGACAAGCCCGACCAGATCGTCTTCGACCTCGACCCGGGCGAGGGAATTTCCTGGCGCGAAGTGGTGGAAGCCGCCGTCCACATCAAGGGCGAGCTCGAGGGGCTGGGGCTGGTGCCGTTCGCCAAGACGTCCGGCGGCAACGGCATCCACATCACCGTGCCGGTGACACCCAAGCAGAATTGGAAGAAGCTGCACCAGGCGACCAGCGCCATCTCGACGCATCTGGCGGCCACCGCGCCCGACACATTCACCACCACCATGGGCAAGGAAAATCGCAAGAAGCGCATCTTCATCGACTATCACCGCAACGCCCGCGGCCACACCTCCGCCGCGCCCTATTCGCTGCGCGCCCGCACCAATCTGCCGGCCTCGACGCCAGTGAGCTGGAGCGACCTGGAGGCGATCGACGCGCCGCAGGACCTGAATTATTCCTCGCTGCCGGGGCTGCTGGAGACGTCGGGCGATCCCTGGGCGGATATCGAGGATTTTGCGCGGGATTTGCCGGTATTCGAGGGGGCGAGGAAGTAGGCGCGAGATAAGGGCCGCCCCGATCGGTGGTCCCGCCAGCGTTTAAAATTCCAGTCCATCGACGCTTCTTACAATTTGAATTATTCTCCCCAACAACCCCTCCAGCGCCCTAAAACACTTCGTCAGGGATTTGCCGGTATCATGCGGGGTCGGTGTAGGATTTCCACGGCGTCAATCGTCCTTCGGACGAAAAGCGCTGAGCAGTATCAGTGCATGGCCGCGTAGGAGTGTATCATGGCGCCCAGGGCAAGTTGGAAGGGTTATCTCAAGCTCAGCCTCGTCAGCTGTCCGGTCCGGCTCTATCCGGCGACGACGACCAGCGAGCGCATCTCGTTCAATCAGTTGCACAAGAAGACCCATAACCGCATCAACATGAAGCCGGTCGATCCCGAACTCGGGCTCGTCGAGCGCTCGGACCTGGTCAAGGGCTACGAGTACGAGGACAAGCAGTACATCATCATCGATGAAGCCGACCTCGACGCGGTGCGCATCGAATCCAACCACACGATGAACATCGAGGCCTTCGTCGACGAGGGCGAGGTCGATGTCATCTATCAGGACGCGCCCTATTACCTGGCGCCGGACGGGGCAATGGCGGAGGAAACCTTCGCCGTGCTGCGCGAAGCCATGCGCAAATCCGGCAAGCTGGCGATCGCGCGGCTGGTGCTGTCCAGCCGCGAGCGGGTGGTGACGATCGGCGCGCGCGAGAACGGCATGTTCGTGTGCACGTTGAGGAACCCGAACGAAGTGCGTGGCACGGCTGAATATTTCGGCAACATCCCGGCAGGCAAACCCGACCCGGAAATGCTCCAGCTCGCCGAAGCGCTGATCAAGCAGAAGGAAACCACCTTCGATCCGAAGGATTACGAGGACCGCTACGAGATCGCGCTGATGGCGATGATCCGCGAGAAGCTCAAGGGTCACAAGCCGATCATCGCGGCCGCGCCCGAGCGCGGCAATGTCATCAACCTGATGGATGCGCTGAAGGCCAGCCTGTCGCAGTCGAAGCCGCCGGCCAAGTCGAAGAGCAAGGCCGATGAAGTGGCGGCCAAGCCCGCCGCCAAGAAGGCGGCAGCGGGTGGCGCGCCTGAAAATCCGCTGAAGGCCAGTCTGCTCAAGGCGGTCGGCAAGAGCAAGAAATGACGGCACCGGCCGTTTCGGTTCCGGGCGCCGTTTTCGGTACCATCGGCGCGCTGGCGGCGTTCCCCTTGCGTCTCGCCGCGCGTGAGGTCGAGCGCCAGCACGGCCAGCTCAGGCGCGGCATCACCAGGCGCACGACGCATGTCGTGTTCGGCAGGACGGTGTTGGCCAAGGCCGGATTGACGAAAAGCGGCGACGCCGGGATCGAGCGCCGCGTCGCCGCCGAGCGCGCGGCCGGGCGCACGCTGATCAGCGAGAACGGCTTTTTGCGCCTGCTCGGCCTGATGAAGGCGCCGGAGGCGTCGTCATTGTCGCGGCAATCGTTGATCGAGCAATCCAGGCTGTCGGGCGCCGACCTCGACCTGCTCAGCCTGTTCGATGCCTTCGAGCATGACTGCGAACCCTATTCCTTCCGCGACCTGATCCTGGCGCGCAAATATGCCGGGCTGGTGGCCGGCGGCGCCACCTGGGGCGCGATCGCCCGCTCCGTGCACCGCTCCGGCCCGGTCGCCTCGCTCACCGCCAAATCGCTCAATGTCGGCTCGCAGCATGGCCGCCCCGACGCGATCTATCTCGAAGGCGGCCAGAGCGAACTCGACGGGCAATTGCTGTTCGACCTGGGCGCCGCGGCACAAGGCGACGACACGCTGGAAGACTTGTTCGCCGAGGCCGAAGCGGCCGAGGAGGGCGGCGACCATGATGGTGCCGCCGTGCTCTACCAGCGCTGCCTCGCCATCGACCCCAGCGACGCCATCGCCGCCTTCAACCGCGCCAACTGCCTGCGCGCCGGCGGCCGCGCGGCGGATGCCGCGCATGATTATGCCAGGGCGATCAAGCTCGACCCGGCCTTCGTCGAAGCCTGGTTCAACCTCGCCGGGCTGATGAGCGAGCAGGGCCGTGATGCCTCCGCGCGGCGGCATTTGCACAAGGCGATCGCGCTCGACAAGAGCTATGCCGATCCGGTGTTCAACCTGGCCAGGCTGGAATTCGACGCCGGCAATCTGCCCGAGGCGCGGCGGCTCTGGGTGCGCTACCTGGAGCTCGACGCGGAGTCCGAATGGGCCGGGGTGGCCGCCAGGGGCGTGCAGTTCGTGGACATGCAGCTGGCGCGGACGGCGGGGTGACCATGATTGGCGAAGGTCGCGATGACAGCAGATCTCCGGCAGGACAGAGGGGGGCGCTGTCCCGCCAACGGATCGGCTCATTTGAGACCGTCTTGCCCGGGAGAGATTTGACTGAAGGCCGGCATTCCTTGGCGCCCCCCTCTGCCCTGCCGGGCATCTCCCCCACGAGGGGGGAGATTGGCAACGTCACTGCGGCGCGAGACGCCCCATGACCAGCTTCCTCTTCGACGGCTTCGACACCGCTCCCGTCACCATCCTGCTCGCCCACGGCGCCGGTGCGTCGATGGATTCCCCTTCGATGACCGCAACCGCCAAGGCTCTGGCTGCGGCCGGCTTCCAGGTTGCCCGCTTCGAATTCCACTACATGGCCGCCCGCCGCTACGGCCACCGCAAGCCGCCGCCGCGCGCCGAGACGGTCAACCCGGAATATATCAAGGCGATCGCCGATCTCCGCGCCAGGGGCGTGACCGGCAAGCTTATCATCGGCGGCAAGTCGATGGGCGGGCGCGTCGCTTCGATGGTGGCGGACGAGATGTTCGCCAAGGGCGAAATCGCCGGGCTGGTTTGCCTCGGCTATCCCTTCCATCCGCCTGGAAAGCCCGACCAGTTGCGGACAAAGCATCTGACCGGGCTGAAGACGCCGACGCTGATTTTTCAGGGCACGCGCGACGAGTTCGGCACGCGCGACGAAGTGGCGGGTTATGGGCTGTCTGATGCGATCGAGGTGATCTGGCTGGAAGATGGCGACCATGATTTGAAGCCGCGCAAGAGTGTGTCGGGATTCTCGACGGCGGATCATCTGAAGACGCTGGCGGAGACGGTGAAGGGTTGGGCGGGGCGGTTCGCGTCCTGACCCGTCCATGAAACTCGCCACCTTCAACATCAACAACATCAACAGCCGCCTCGAAAACCTTCTGGCCTGGCTGGCGGTGGCGAAACCCGATGTCGTCTGCCTGCAGGAACTCAAGGCGCGCGACATGCAGTTTCCGCGCACCGCGCTTGCCGATGCCGGCTATGGCGCGGTGTGGAAGGGCGAGCCGACCTGGAACGGCGTCGCCATACTGGCGCGTGGCGCGGAGCCGGTGCTGACCCGCGATGCCTTGCCCGGCGACGACGCCGACCGCCAGAGCCGCTACATCGAGGCGGCGGTCGACGGCATCGTCATCGCTTGCCTCTATGCGCCGAACGGCAATCCGCAGCCGGGGCCGAAATTTCAGTACAAGCTGGCCTGGCACAGGCGGCTGGAGGCGCATGCCGGGCAGTTGCTCGACACCGGCCTGCCGGTCGTGCTGGCCGGCGACTACAACATCGTGCCCGAGCCGCGCGACATCTATGCCACGCGCTCCTATGACGACAACGCGCTGGTGCAGCCGGAAAGCCGCGCCGCATTCGCTGCCCTCATCGAGCAGGGCTGGCTTGACGCGCTGCGCAAGGTCTATCCGAAGGAGACGCTCTACACCTTCTGGGATTACCGCAGGAACCGCTGGCCGCGCGATGCAGGCTTAAGGCTGGACCACATCTTGCTGTCGAAGACGCTCGCTCGCCGCCTGAAGGGGGCGGGCATCGACCGCGACGTGCGCGGCGAGGACGGCGCCAGCGACCATGCGCCTGTCTGGGTGGAGTTGAAGTAGGTAGCGCCCAACGAAGCAAGGAATGTCCAGCCATTTCCGTGCGTTCGCGCCCACGCGGCATTCGCACCGGCGGCCACTCGACTCCGCCGCGGCCTTGCGTAAGATCGGTCGCGGCGAGGGAATTCGATGCGACCACAGCCTGCCAATATCGAGGCCGATGCCGTCATCGGCGGCATCATGAGCCTTGCGCCATGACCAGGGTTGCCGACAGGTTGATGGCGGTGCTGCTGATGGCGCTGGCCGCGGCTTGCCTTGTCCATCTCTATCTCTTGCCGGGCAGCAAGGATTTCGGCCTGACGGCCATGCATGAGCCTTGGGCGACGCAGATGGCGGTCTTCTCGCTGCTGGCACTCGCCTGCCTCGTCGGCGCGGTGCTGTTCTGGGCCGGGCTGTTGCCGGGGCGGCCGGCACGTCTAGCCGGGACACCGCTGTTCGGCCGCGCGGCCGACGTGCAGGAGACCGGCAGGCCCGGCCTGCGCGCGATCTTCTTCGCCTTGCCGTTGATCGTGCTGGCGGCACTGGCCATCGACCGGTTCGGCCCGTGGGGCGGCGCCGAGGTGACCGCCCAGCCGAATGAACCGAAGGTGGCCGAACCCAAACCCGCCGAGCCGAAGGGCCAGGATGTCGCCAGCGCACCACCGGCACCTGAGCCGGCTCCTGCGCCGGCCCCGCAACCAGTTCCGCCACCGACAGCCGCCAACCCGCCGCCGGCACCCGCGCCGCAGGCGCCGGCCGCTCCGCCGGAGGTCGCGGTCATTCCACCGCCGACCGTGGCGCCGTTGCCGCCACCGCCACCGGCGGCGCCGACGCAGCCCGACGGCCATCGCGAGGCGGTCGTCTGGCTTGCGGTGGCGCCGGACGGCCGATCGATCATGAGCGCCAGCACCGATCGTGTGATCAAGCTGTGGGACATTGGCGGCAAGCACCTCATCCGCAACCTCGGCGTCCACAAGGACATGGCGCGCACCGCGCTCTATATGCCCGACGGCGTCAGCGCCCTGACGGGCGGCGACGATGGCGAGATCGTGCTGCGCAAACTTGCCGACGGCGCCGTGCTGCATGTCTTCCAGGCCGGCCAGAATGGCGGCGTCAACAAGCTGGCCATCAGCCCGGACGGCAGGCGCGCCGTCAGCGGGCATGACACCGGCAACGTCATCGTCTGGGACCTCGTCGACAATTCCGTGCTGCATGTGCTGAGCGGGCACGACTGGTCGATCAGCGCGGTCGCCGTCTCGCCCGACGGCAAGCAGGCGCTCAGCGGCAGCATCGACGGCACGCTGAAACTCTGGGACATCGAAAGCGGCAGGCAATTGCGCAGCTGGCACGGCCACGAGCAGGGCACATATGGCGCCGTCTTCACCGCCAACGGGCATCATCTGATCACCGGCAGCGGCGACCTGACGATCAAGGTCTGGGATCTCGACAGCGGCCGCGAGGTAAAGCGCTTCGAGGGCCATGAAGGCACGATCTATACACTGGCGCTGTCGGCCGACGGCAAGCGCTTGCTGTCGGGCTCGCTCGACGGCACGGCGCGGCTGTGGGACATGGAAACCGGCAACCAGATCGCCATGTTCGACAGCCAGACCGGCCCGATCTACGCCGTGGCTTTCGCTCCGGACGGCACAGTGTTGACCGGCGGCTACGACCGCACCATCAGGGACTGGCCGGCGGCTGGAGGGGATGGCGTGGTGCTGTTTGCCGGCGCGCCGGAGTGAGAGCCTGGTGAGGTTCCGTCTTCTTGTTAGGCACTCCGAAATTCTTGATCGCCTTCCCCGCCATGCTATGTAAAAATCATGCCAGCACCCAGCCTCGTGGTCAAAGCGCCACTCGTCGTCATCGACCTCCAGACCGCCATGTTCGACGGCCTGCACGAGCCGCCGATCCACGACGCGCCCGCCATTGCCGAGCGCGCCCGGGCGGTGATCGACTGGGCAAGGCGGGGTGGACACAAGGTCGCTTTCGTCAGGCATGATGGACCTGAGGGCGATCCGCTGGCGCCGGGCGAGCCGGGTTGGCCGATATGGCCCGCCCTTGGTCAGGCGGAGGACGAGCCGACCTTCGCCAAGTCCGTGCGCGATGCTTTCAGCAATTCAGCCTTCGGCGACTGGGTGGTTGCGCAGGGGGCCGGTGGGGTTGTGATCGTCGGTGCGCAGACTGATTTTTGTGTCACGGCAACCGTCAGGGCCGCAATCGCCAGAGGGCTCTGCGTCACCGTGGTTTCCGACGCCCACAGCACGCTGGACAGCGCCAGCGAGAGCGCTGAGCAGATCATCGCCAGGCACAATGACGAATTCGCCGAGGCTGGCGTCAATCTGGTGACGACAAAGGCGCTGGTTGGCGGTTGAAGCGGCAACGACGGTCATGACAGCCCGGCCTGCCGGACGGATCACAATGCCAAGCCATGGTCGACGCGGACGGGGCGGCGCATTGTTGGGGATGGCTGGGCGCCCGCGTCAACCAGGGCGGCTCGTACCGCCGCGATAACACAATGGCACATTGCGGGGCTGCCGAAACTTCCGCGAAAGCGGAATAGGCAAGAGCCGCGGCGCGGATTCGCGCTCTGTCTCGCCGGCACCAGCGGCAATTGCGCGAAACAGTTTCCTTGGCTGCCGCATTGACCCACGGCAGGCGGGCGGCGAGGACTGGCGCTTCAGCAGCGATGGCGCCCATGAGCGAGCAGACGATGAGCGAACAGACGATTTTCCGCAACGCGAAACTGGCCGACGGGTCGCTGGCGGATTTCTTCGTCACCGGCGGCCGCTTCAGCGCCATCGTGCCGGCCGGCAAGGCGCCGCCGGCTGATTTCGCCGCCGTCGCCCCCGCCATCGGCACCCCCGGCATCGTCGACCCCGCCATCATCGACCTTGATGGCCAGCTTGTCGTGCCGGCCTTCGTCGAGGGGCACATCCATCTCGACACCTCGTTCTATGGCGATGCCTGGCGCCCGCACATTCCCTGCACCAACGGGTTCGACGTGCGCGAGCGCGTCGCCTTCCAGGCGCGAAACCTTGCCGCCGCCGCGCCGATGGCGGAGCGCGCGAAGAACCAGCTCGAGCTCTGCGTCGGCAATGGCAGCCTAGCCATGCGCAGCCATGTCATGGTCGACGCATCGGTCGGGCTCAGCCATGTCGAGACCATCCTGGCCGTGCGCGAAAAATACCGCGACCTCATCGACATCCAGCTCGTCGCCTTCCCGCAAAGCGGCATCCTGTCCTCGCCCGGCACGGCGGAGCTGCTCGACGAGGCGCTGAGGCTCGGCTGCGACCTTGTCGGCGGGCTCGACCCCGCCAGCTTCGACCGCGATGTGAAGGGCCATCTCGATGTGGTGTTCGCCCTGGCGCGGAAGCATGGCGCCGGCGTCGACATCCATCTGCATGACGGCGGCGCGCTCGGCCTATTCCAGGTCGAGGAGATCGCCGCGCGGACAAAGGCGCTCGGCATGGCGGGCCATGTCGCCGTCAGCCATGCCTATGGGCTTGGCGACATCCCGCCCGACGCGCTGGCGAGGGCCGGCGCGATGCTGGCGGCCGCCGGCGTCGCGATCATGACCAATGCGCCCGGCAACCATGCCTTCCCGCCGGTGGCGGCCCTGCGGCAGGCCGGCGTCACCGTGTTCAGCGGTTCCGACAACATCCGGGATTCCTGGTGGCCCTATGGCGATGGCGACATGCTGAACCGGGCCAACATGATCGGCTATCGCTCCGGCTTCTACGAGGACCGCGAGCTCGCGGCGGCCTTCGATGTGGTGACCCATGCCGGCGCCAGGGCACTGGGGCTGGCGGACTATGGCATTGCCGTCGGCGCCAAGGCCGACTTCGTCGCCATGCCGGCGCAGCACGTGCCCGAAGCGGTGGTGGCCGTGCCGAAGGACCGCACGGTCTACCGGCGGGGCAAGGCCGTCGCCAGAGATGGCAAGGTGCTGGCGCGCTGACACGCGCTGCCGGCAGAGGGCGGCGTCGCGGATTGCGCACACATCAATCGACCGCCTGGGCCGATCGGGCTGGCACGGAGGACAGCGCGCGTTGATCAGGCGGCTGCTGGCCGAAATAGAGCAAGCCGCCCAGGACAAGGAAAACGATCCCAACCGCCACAAGTCCGACCATCAACACGGCGACCGCCGTGCCCGGGCCGTGGCCTGTTCTGGTGATGATGGACCGATGGTGCATGGCTCTTCCTCCGAAATCCCGTCCGGTCAGCAGATCTTGCGGCAAACGACGGCGGAGGCGGTATGTTCCCGGTGACGGCCCACATCGGCCTTTTGCGTTTCCTTTTGGGACCAAGGTCTTAGGTGAGGTATGCAAAGGTCCGACGGGTCCTGTTCGGTTCCGGCAATGTCCATCGGATGTTCCGCTATTTTAGCCAACTCGGATATGAAGGCTTTGCCCTTCGAGGGCCAATTCGGGCGTCGAGCAGAGCAGATGTCGGCCGCCCGGCATCTAATAGCGGTGTGCCAACTTTCACATTCATTGGAGAAAATGCGCCCCAGAAGGCAGGTGAAGTGGAACTTGGTTCAGTCCGGATGTCGCGGCAAACAGGCCGTTGCCGAGAAGCGGAACCATTTGAGGAAGCTCACCGGCTCGCAGGCCAAGCGGGCCCGGGAACCCTGGATTGCCGCAAGCCCGGAGGATTACGCGGACATTGCGGGGAGGGAGCGCTTGCAGGTCTGAAAGGGCGTTGGCCCTCATGTCTCGTCGAACCGCCCCTCGCGTGTCGGGTGCCGCTTGATCGCGGCTTCTTCCTCGTCGTCGGGCAAGGCGTCGTCGCTGTGCTGGAGAGCGTTGTCATCGTCCTCCTCCGGCAGGTCGCCGTCCTTTTCGACGGCGTAGCGCATGTCGCCGTTTTCCGACACGGTATCGGGCAGGATCTGGGCACCCTTGATCGCGTCCCAGTCCTGCTGCTCGATGGTCGGACCCTCGACCTCAGGGCTTTCGTCATCGCCGGTGCGTGGTTTGCTGCGCGGTGCCATGCTGGCCTCCAATCCTTGAAAAGACTGAAAGCAAAACTCGAGGTGCGGTGGTTGGTTCCCGGTCCCCGTGGCAAGGGGTTCGGATGCCCTTCGGACTTGAGCTTGCGGGTGCAACTACCACAGCCACCACCACAGCGCCGCAACCACCACCGCAACGGCGGCAAGCGCCAGACCCAGCATGATGTAGGAGCCCTTGATGATGTCGCGGATGATCTTCTTGATCGTCTCGCGGTCATTGAGGTTGGGGAAGGGTTCGTTGGGCAGCGCCACGCCAAGGAAATCGCAGAGCGGCGCCCAGCCTTCGGTCACCTTGTAGACCAGCAGTCTGTGCGGGGGCACGGCCGCCTTCACTTCCTCGACATAGGCGTTGTATCGCGCCACCGCCTTGGCGCGGTCGTTCATCACGCCATCCAGCGTGCGGCCCCATATCAGCTTGCGCGACATGTCGCCGAATTTCCAGCCGAAGGGCGTCAGCCATTCCAGGATCCTGAACTGCCAGACATTCTCGGTGAAGTAGATCGTGTCGATCGTGCTTTCGTACCACGCCTCGGCGCCGCGCGGATGCAAGGTCAAAAGCACCTTGGCGTCGGGGAAGGCGGCCAGCAATTCCTTCCACACACAGCAACCGGGATTGTCGACTGTCGCCGTATAGTTGGCGAAGACGCGGTTCCAGTCGTGCTGGCTGCCGGGTGGGCTGTTGGCCACCTTGCGCCAGAAATCGAGATGGCCCTTGTTGGCCTTGTTCATGATCACTTCCTGCATGTGATAGCAGGGCAGACCGAGCCTGTTCAGCGCGGCAAAAGTCGACCACGTGCCGGTGCGGCCGAAACCGGCTCCGATCAGTTTGAGCGTCATTTCCCCATCCCCCGGACTTATTTTCTGCGCCACCCGCAGTCCGTGAGCATCAAATTGCTCCCGACCAGGTCAACGCGCAACAAATTTCGAGGCTGGGCTAAGGTCGGACGATCACATAGTTGCGTAGTTGCTAAAATAATGAAACTTTATAGGCGGGCATTGGGAATTCGGGCAGGGAGTCGTGCGAAACCGGGTGGTTTCGGCGATGCGGGATCGATGTATTTTGGACAATTTCTCGTGGGGATGTCAGCCACGACCACCTTCGTCGCGGTATGGGCTTACATGGCCACCGGTTCTTTCTGGAAGGCGCTGGGCTGGACGATAGCCGTGCTGGTGGTCCTCCAAGTCGGCTATTTCGCGCTCGTCATGCGGCTGATCTACAGTCGCGCACGCAAGGCGGTGAGCGAGGGTGAGGTCGACGGTGTTCCGCCGCTGCATCGCGACGGTGTTTCGCTGTGAGGCCGATCACTTGTGAGGCCGGATACCGGGGATAGATCGGCAGTGGGACGACCGACTACCAGCCCCTGTTCCCGGCCGGCGAGCCTTTTAATGTCTTCCATGACGGCATGTGGAACGACGGCGTGCGCTCTACGTTAGCTGTCGCCAAGGCAATCGACGGTTCGCGTTCTATCTGGAAAAGAGCACCTCGCATGCATCCTCCGAGTCAAGTGCATTCCGCGATATTCCTCAAATCCGGTAATTAATCGCGGATTGTCAAAAGCATAGATTGCGTGCTTTCGCTCGATTTCGAAAAAATAGAAAATAGGCATTTGTTGGGCGTGTCGCATTTATTCCACAAATCGCGATGGAACCTCGTGACGGTGGCCGAGTTCTCCTACAGGGCCGGAAGCCCGGATAATGGATATGGAGGTTGTTATGAAACATTATCTTTCGAGTGCGGCAGCCGCGATCGTCCTGATGGGCGGCATCGGTGCGGCCCTGGCGGACACCATCGTCGTTCAGCCGGAGCAGGAAACTGTGGTTCGCGAATACGTCAAGAAGCAGCCGCTGGCGTCGGTCAATCTGCTGGGCCTTGAGCTCAAGCTCGGCTCGCCGGTGCCCGATAAGGTCGAACTGCGCGAAGTGCCCAACGTCAAGTATCGCGTCGCCGTGATCAACGACCAGACTGTCCTGGTCGACCCGGACACCCGTCAGATCGTAGAAGTGCTGCACTAACCGGTTCAGCATCAGGCATTTGAAAAAACCCGCTACCAATCTGGTGGCGGGTTTTTCTTGCCAGCTTTTGCCGCCGCCTATTCGGCGGCCAGCTTGTCCTGCGTCTTGGTGTCGAAGTCGCTGGCGTCGTGGCGCTCATGCAGTTGCAGGGCCGGCTCGCCGAAGGCGCGGTTGACCATGCGGCCGCGCTTGACCGCCGGGCGGGCGTCGATTGCCTTGGCCCAGCGCTGGACGTGCTTGTATTCCTGCACCGACAGGAACTCGCCGGAATCATTGTACATGCGTCCGAGCGCCAGCCCGCCATACCAGGGCCACACCGCCATGTCGGCGATCGTGTAATCCTCGCCGCCGAGATATTCCGTCTCCGCCAGCCGGCGGTCGAGCACATCGAGCTGCCGCTTGGTTTCCATGGCGAAACGGTCGATGGCATATTCGAATTTCTGCGGCGCGTAGGCATAGAAATGGCCGAAGCCGCCGCCCAGATACGGTGCCGAACCCATCTGCCAGAACAGCCAGGACAGGACTTCCGCGCGCGCCGGCTGCTCGGTGGGCAGGAATTCGCCGAACTTTTCGGCGAGATAGACCAGGATCGAGCCGGATTCGAAGATACGCACCGGCGTGGCGCCGCTGCGATCCATCAGGGCCGGGATCTTGGAGTTGGGGTTGACCTCGACGAAGCCGCTGCCGAACTGGTCGCCATCGTTGATCCGGATGAGCCAGGCATCGTATTCGGCGCCCTTGTGACCGCGCGCCAGAAGCTCCTCCAGCATGACGGTGACCTTGACGCCATTCGGCGTCGCCAGCGAATAGAGCTGCAGCGGATGCTTGCCGACGGGCAATTCCTTGTCATGCGTCGGCCCGGCGATCGGCCGGTTGATGCTGGCAAAGGCGCCGCCATTTGCCTTGTTCCAGGTCCATACTTTCGGCGGGGTGTAGTCTGTCATGTCGGGCCTCGGGTGGGGATGGGAAGGATGTGATTGAGCGGATGCATCTACAGCTAGGGCTACAGAGGCGAAAGTTCAACTTGCGTTGAACTATTGTTTTATGTGGGCGCCGCGCCCCCAGCCCTTCGGGCGTTCAGCCCCTTCAAAACCTCCACGGGACCTTTTGATCCGCCTGAAGGCGGACCGGGCCTTCACCGTTCGAAACTCGAAAGCCAAGCAATTGGCTTTTCGTGGCCTGCGGCCCCCGTTTCTCACCCCTTGCAGCATCCCCTCCGAGCCATACCTATAGGAGAAGCCGCCAAGCATTTGCATCGCAGGACAAAATCATGGCCATCAATCCCAATCCGCGCTCCGTCGTTGCCGTGCGCGCCACTGTTCCCGAGGATGCCTTCACAGCCGGCGCGCTGGGCACGCTCAGGGAAGGCAGCGGCGTCGTCATCCGCAATGACGGGCTGGTGCTGACCATCGGCTATCTCATCACTGAGGCCGAAGAGGTCTGGCTGACCGCGCATGACGGCCGTGTCATCCCGGCGCACGCGCTGGCCTATGATCAGGAATCGGGTTTCGGCCTTGTCCAGGCGCTGGCGCCGACCGGCCTGCCGGCCGTGGCGCTGGGCGATGCCGGCAAGGCCAGGATCGGCGACGCGGTGGTGCTTGCCGATGGCGTCGGCCGGGCGGTCGAGGCCAAGATCGTCACCAAGCAGGAATTCGCCGGCTATTGGGAGTATCTGCTCGACGAGGCGATCTTCATCGCGCCAGCGCATCCGTCCTGGGGCGGGGCGCCGCTGTTCAGCGCCGACGGGGCGCTGCTTGGCATCGGTTCGCTGCGCCTGCAGATGAGCCGCGCCGGCGAGGTCGCCGATATCAACATGGTGGTGCCGATCGACCTGTTGCCGCCGATCCTCGACGATCTGCTGACGCGCGGCCAGGTGGCCAAGCCGCCGCGCCCGTGGCTCGGCGCCCTGTCGGCCGAAAGCGACGGCAAGGTGGTGGTGATGAGCGTGACCGAGGGCGGCCCGGCGGCAAAAGCCGGCCTGCGCCAGGGTGACGTCATCTCAGAGGTGCGCGACGGCGCCGTCGACGGGCTCGCCGATTTCTATCGCAAGCTGTGGGACAGCGGCTCGGCCGGCGCCGAGATCCCGATGCGGGTGGTGCGCGACGGCCGCGAGACCTGGCTGCGCGTCAAATCCGCAGACCGCGGCAGTTTCTTGAAGAAGCCGCAACTGCAATAGGCCCGGTGTCGGCCCGGCAATGCACCCCAGACTGCTCAAGACCTTCCTCGCGGTGGCGCGCAGCCGCAACATCACGCGTGCCGCCGAGGCGGTTCACCTCGCGCAATCGAGCGTCAGCGACCAGATCCAGTCTCTCGAGGCCGAACTGGGTGCTGCCCTGTTCACGCGTTCGAAGTCCGGCCTTGAACTGACGCCGGCGGGGCTGGCGCTGAAGCCGATCGCCGAAGAGCTGCTGCGGCTCGACGGCGAGGCGCGCGCCGCGGTGCTGGCGGCTGCCGGGCGCAGCAGCGGGGCACTGACCATCGGCGCGCTGGAAACGATCGCCTCGGCCCGGCTGGCGCCCTGGCTTCCGGGGTTCCAGGCTGGCCATCCCGACATCACCGTGCGGATGAAGGTGGCCGACAGCGGCACGCTGCGGCGCCTGCTGGAGGACGGCGACATCGACGTCGCCTTCTGCTTCGAGCGTCAGGACGGTGCGAAGCGCGCCGCCGACGGACGCCTGGCCAGGCGCACGATAGGGGCCGAACCGCTGGTGCTGGTCGCGGCTCCCGGGCAAGCCGCCGCGCCGCGCGACCTGGCAGACCTGGCCGCTTTGCGCTTCGTGGCGACGGAGCCCGGATGCGTCTACCGGCACATGTTCGACACCGCTTTTGCCGAGGCGGATATGGTTCCGCCCCAACCCGCGGCCGAAGTCGGCAGCATCGGCGCCATTGCCCGGCTGGTGGCGACGGGTGCCGGGCTCGGCCTCCTTCCCCGTCTCGCCGTCAGCGATGCGCTGGCGCGCGGCGAGCTCATGGAATTGCCGTGGCCCGGCCGAAAGCGGACGGCACCGCTGACGATGGTCTGGCGACGCCGGCGCATCCAGCCGCCGGCGCTCAGGCAATTGCTCGCCGCCGCGCGCGACACGCTGGTGCCTGAACGTCTTGAGACGGGCTCAGGACTTGAATCGGCAGATGGCTCCAAGGCATTGTTTCCAAACAACTCCCTGGCGAAGACCGCCGCCAGCTAAACCAGCCGGTGCCCGCCTTCGACATGCAGCGTCGTGCCGGTGGCAAATCCGTTGCCGATGAGGAAGAAAATGGCGTCGGCGATGTCTTCGGGCTGGCCGACCCTGCCGACCGGCAGCCGCTCGGCCATCGCCGCCAGCATCTCGGCCTTGCGGTCGCCGGCGACCTGCGCCCAGATCGTGGTGTCGACCCAGCCGGGCGAAACGGCGTTGACGCGGGTCGGCGCAAGTTCGACGGCCAGCGCCCGCACCAGCCCTTCGAGCGCGGCGTTGACGGCGGCGACGACCGAGCCGCGCGCGGCCGGCCGGTAGGCGGCGATGCCGGAGATGAAGGTCATCGAGCCGCCAGCGGCAAGCCGTGGCGCGCCGTGCTTGGCAAGCAGCAGCGGGCCGAACAGCTTGCTGTCGACCATGCGTTGCGCCGCCTTCAGGTCAAGCTCCGGCAGCAGCCTGTAGGCGCCGTCGATGTCGGCCGCCGTGCTGACAATGTGGTCGAGCCCACCGATCTCGGCGAACAGCGCCGCAACCTGGCCTTCCCGGGCGATGTCTACGACGGCAACGTCCAGGCCGGCGGGATTGCCAAGCGCCTCGCGCGCCTGTCGCAGCCTCTGCTCGCCGCGCCCGGCGACGATGACCGTGGCGCCGGCCTCGACGCAGCGCCTGGCCAGCGCCAGGCCCATGCCGGAGCCGCCGCCGACGATCAGGATCTTCTGGTTCGAAAGGTTCATTTCGCTCTGCCTTTGCTTTGATGGGACAAGGGCAGAGGATTGGCAGGTCGGTCTGCCGAAAAGGAAACGGAAGAAACCGATAGCGTCATCGGAAATGCCGATGATGATGCACGAATGCGGTTTCGGTCAGCGCACCAGCGGGCTGTCCCAGACGGCGAACAACAGCGCTTTGAGCTGGTCGAAGCGCTCCGGCCCGAGCTCGGTGCGCCACTCCTCCTCGATGTCGCGCAATATGTCGACCATCTTCCAGAAGGCAGCGTGGCCGCGTTCGGTGGCGTGCACCACGCGCGCGCTGCCTTCGCCGTCGGAGCGGACGATATAGCCGTAATTTTCGAGGCTGCTGAGCAACTGGTTGATCGCCTGTTTGCTCATGCCGGCACGTTCGGCGATGGTGCCGGGGCGCGCGCCGTCCGGGCCGGGAAACTGCAGCACGGCCATATGCGGCAGGCGCAATTCGTCGAAACCGGCGGCGTTGAGCTCCTTGATCAGCCGGCGCTGGATGGCCTGCGCCGGCACGCGCAGCAGGGCGCCGATCAAAAGGTCCGTGGTCTTGGTCTGCAGGACTTCTGTGGAGGTGGCCATTGACGATCCGGTAAAGTGAGTTTACTGATTGCTAGTAAATGTAATTTACCGGAGAGGTTTGCGCAATGTCAGCCATGGATCTTCAGGTCAACCCAGCCAATGAGACCATCGGCACCAAGGGGCTGTCGGTCCGTTTCCTGGTGTCGGGCGAAAATTCGAACGGCAGTGTCGCCGCTTTCGAACTGATGGTGCCGGGCGCGCAGCGCCTGCCCGCGCCGGCGCACAGCCACGATCATTACGAGGAAACGATCTACGGGATTGACGGGGTCTTGACCTGGACCGTGAACGGCAAGCCGATCGAGGTTGGGCCGGGGGAGGCGCTGTGCATTCCACGCGGCGCCGTCCACCGCTTCGACAATAATGGCACCCGGGATGCCAAGACGCTGTGCGTCATCACGCCGGCGGCAATTGGTCCGGACTATTTCCGCGAGGCATTCGGTCTGCTCAACGCCGCTGCCGGCGGGCCGCCTGACAAGGCTGCGATGATGGAGATCATGCGCCGCCACGGCCTGACGCCGGCGATGCCGCCACCGGCCTGATGCCGGCCGAAGGCCCAGCGCGCGTCACTTATTCCTGGCAAGCAGCGAAGGCGTCGCCCGAGTTCCAGTCCCGGAATGCGATGGTCTTGCTTTCAACCGACACGGTCTTGTGCTTGGTGCTGCCGTCCGGTTGCTGCTTCGAACTGGCGCCCTTGCCGGTCAGCACGTTGTAGTCGCAGGCGCTGGCGGCATTCTCCTGCAGGTAGTCATCGGAATCGTAGGCGAAGCCGGCAACGATGAAGGCGCCGTCGCGGTAGGCGATCGTCAGCGTCTGGTTGGTGCGCTCGCTGCCGATCTCTGGCGCCGGCAGATAGAATTTGATCGAGCCGTTGGGCAGCATGGTCAGCTCCGGCTCGGTGGCGGAGTTCTCGTAGCCCGGCCGGTCGTAACCGTTCCACTCGCCACCGATCTGTTCGCGCACGATTTCGACGGGCTTGAGGTAATTATGCTCCTTGTCCCCGAGGAAGAAGTGGATGTCCATCGGGTCGGTCGGCGCGGTCTCGACCACCATGGCAAGGTCGGGAGCGCCGTCGCCGTTGAAGTCGCCGGTCAGCGCGGTGATGATCTTGCGGGTTTCTATCGGTTCGGCCAGCACCACGCCCGGCAGCAACAAGGCAAGGCCGAAAAGCAGAGATTTCATTGTGGCGTGTCCCCCAAGCGTGGCATTTGTGGTCCTATAGCACGGTGGCGAAGCGTCGAGCTCCTCCATCTGGTCGGGCGCGCTCCAGCCGCAACACGGCGATGTATCGCGCGTTCCCTATTTCGCGGCACCGTGCCTCACTGCTGACGGGAATTGGGTAGTGGGCGATGCCATAATGCCGGAAATCGCAGGATGATGGAGGCAAGATGACCGGGACGCCAGTAACGACAATCCTGAACCCGCGGGCGTGCTGATGGCGCCGGTCAAGGTCGATCCCGACAAGGTGCGGGAATTCTCCGACGCGGCGAGTTTTTATGCCTGGCTCGGCCAGCACCACGCCACCGAAAGCGAGGTGTGGATCAAGGTGCACAAGGTCGGGTCTGGACTGAAGTCGATCACGCCGAAGGAGGCCATCGATGTCGTGCTGTGCTTCGGCTGGATCGATGCGGTGCGCAAAGGGCTGAACGAAAACAGTTTTCTGCAGCGCTACACGCCGCGCGGCAAGAAGAGCATCTGGAGCAAGATCAACATCGACAATGTCGCGCGGCTGGTGGAGGAGGGCCGCATGACCGGGCATGGGCTGAAACAGGTCGAAGCCGCCAAGGCCGACGGGCGCTGGGCGCGCGCCTATGGCGGCAGCAAGGAGATGAAAATCCCCGACGATTTGCAGGCGGCCATCGATGCCGAGCCGGCGGCGAAGGCGATGCTGGAAAAACTCAGCGCGCAGAACCGCTTCTCGCTCGCCTTCCGCACCCACAACATGAAGACCGAGGCCGGCCGCAAGAAGAAGATCGAGACCTTTGTCGCGATGCTGAAGCGTGGCGAGACGATCTATCCGCAGGGCAAGAAGTAGCCTCAGCCGCCCGAATGCGGGTCGATGCCGTAGGGGTGAACCGGATAGCCCTGGCCGATGGCGTCGCCCACGCGCCCGGTCCAGGCGAGGAATGCCGGGTAGTCCGGTGGAGAGAAGCCGCTATCCCCGGCGCGGTGGCTGTAGGCGTAGATGGCGATGTCGGCGATGGTGAGGTCGTTTCCGGTGAGGAACGGCGTCTCGGCAAGGCTGCGGTCCAGGGCGGCCAGCGCGCGGGCGCCGGCCTCGCGCTTGCCGGCAACCATGGCATGGTTGCGCTCGAGCCGTCCGGTCAAGGTCCAGAAACGCAGCGAGCCGATCACGGGCTCGACATTGTACTGTTCGAAGAACAGCCACTGCATCACCTTGGCGCGCCGGTAGCGGTCCGCCGGCAGCAGGGGCGTGCCTTCGGCGAGGTAGGTGAGGATCGCGTTGGATTCGGCGATGGCGCTGCCGTCTTCGAGCTGGAGCACGGGAACCGCGCCCGCCGGGTTGAGGGCAAGGAAGGCATCGCTGTGGCTCTCGCCCTCGAAGATCGAGACGAGGCGGGTCTGGTAAGGGATCTTCAGCAGGCCGAGCAGAACCCGGACTTTCCAGCCATTTTGCGATGGCAGATAATCGTGAAGCGTGAGCATGGCCGATCCTCGTGATCGGCGAACGATCGCATAGCACGACATCAGACGACACCCGATTCCTGCCCGGTCAATTCATGCACTCGGCCGCACAATGATTGCGATCTCCGCCGCCTAATACATCAATTCCGCCTGTGCCATCTTTTCCCGAGACGATAACGGAGGCATTCCACATGACCATGCATCCCGACAAAGTCGCCCTCATCACCGGTGCCAATCGCGGCATCGGACTTGAAACCGGTCGCCAACTGGCGAAACTCGGTTTCAGCGTGCTGCTCGGCGTGCGCGATCTGGCCAAGGGCGAGGTGGCGGCGAAAGCGCTCGACGGCCATGTCGAGGCCATCGCGCTCGATGTCGCAGCATCCGACGCGGCTGCAAGGGCAGCCGATGAGGTCGAACGCCGGTTCGGCCGGCTCGACGTGCTGATCAACAATGCCGCCATCCACTACGACACCGGCTCGCGCGCCTCGCGACCGGACTGGACTGTCATCCGCGAAGCCTTCGAGACCAATGTCTTCGGCGCCTGGCGGGTGGCGGCCGCCTTCGCGCCGCTGCTCAAGGCCGGCGGCCACGGAAGGCTGGTCAATGTGTCGTCGGAGGGCGGTTCGCTGGCCTCGATGGGAGCGGGCGCGCCGGCCTACTCGACATCGAAGGCGACGCTCAATGCGCTGACCTGCGTGCTGGCGGCGGAATTGCGCGGCTCCGGCGTGCTGGTCAATGCCATCTGCCCGGGCTGGGTCGCCACCGACATGGGCGGGCCGGGCGGACGCCCGGTGGCGCAAGGGGCGGCCGGCATCGTCTGGGCCGCGACCTTGCCGGACGACGGGCCGACGGGCGGATTCTTCCGCGACGGCAAAAGACTGCCGTGGTGAGCGAACAGGTCGGGGTGGCTTGAGGCGGTTCACGATCTGAATTGCGGAGTTACCGTAAGCGCCTGTTTTGACTAACTTTCAGCGGATCCGGCTTGCCTTCTTGTACACAAGAAAAAGCCGCCCTCGCTTTTAGCGAATGGCGGCCTTTTCCCGGGAGGAAGCCAGAAAAAAGCTGGCGATCAAGCCGCCTTGGCGTGGCCGTGCTTCTTGTGGGTGTGCTTCTTGGCGACGTGCCGGTGGCCGTGCTTCTTGCCCACGTGTTTGTGGCCGTGCTTGCGCACATGCTTGCGATGCTTCTTGTGGTGCTTGTGCGCCGCCGCCTTGACCGGCGTCTTAGCTGCATCGACGGCAGCGGGAGCCGCCGGAGCAGTCGCGGGCGCGGTCGGCGCGGCGGGAGCCGTGGTCGGCGCAGCGGCGGTGGTGGCGGCCGCGTTGGCCGTGCTGGTGCCGATAACCGGCATGGCCAGACCGAGCGCAATGGCGAGACCGAGGGCGGAGAGGAGGGGCTTGTTCATGATAGGCTTTCCTTCGGATTGATGGTTGCCGTCACTGGTCGAGGTCGACCGGTGTCACTCCAAGAAGTTTCAGGGCGTTGGCGTAGGTCCGGATGCCTTGCGCCTCCTTGCGCTCGGCACAAAACCGGTTGGCCTTGTCCTGCAGTGCCTCTGCCGTGGCGATCTGGCTGGCGCTGGCACCGGGTTCGGCTTTGGTCCGGATGGCTCCGTCGAGTTGAGAACCGAGCCGGCTGCAATATTCGCTCCGGGTAACCGCCGCCTGCGCAGCCGATTGCGCGACCGCAAGCATGGCGAGCGAAATGCCTGCGAGGGCACCCATCCATCCGGTCGAACGTCGTTGCATTGTCGGGACCATCCCTTTGCGTCGTGTGGCGACCGCTGTCCGGTCGCTACGGGGATGGTTATCGCAGACGATGTTTTCTTCAGTTTTTCCCGCATGTTGAATCTTGTTTCTGAAGTATGTCTGGCAGGGTTTTTCCTTCTCCTCTTGCGGGAGAAGGTGGCCTCGCGAAGCGAGGTCGGATGAGGGTGCTCCAGGGAACGCCAACGTCTCACTCCACTGGAACACCCCTCAACCGTCTCGGCGCTGCGCGCCGATCCACCTTCCCCCACAAGGGGGGAAGGAAGAGCGTCGCGCCCGCTGCGGCGCTTGCGCCTCTTCCTCTGGCGCCCGCCATCGCGTATGGCCCGGGGAAAATCCTCCCAAGTTCCAATTCCCCGGAAACCGCATGATCAGACTTGAAAGCATCAGCAAGCAGAACGGCCGTCAGCTTGTCTTCATCGAGGCGTCGGCTTCCTTGCAGAAGGGCGAGAAGATTGGTCTTGTCGGGCCGAACGGCGCCGGCAAGACCACCTTGTTCCGTATGATCACCGGCCAGGAGCAGCCCGACGAGGGCCAGGTGCAGGTCGATCGCGGCGTCACCATCGGCTATTTCAGCCAGGATGTCGGCGACATGGAAGGCCATAGCGCCGTCGCCGAAGTGATGAACGGCGCCGGGCCGGTGAGCGATGTCGCGGCCGAGATGGCGGAACTGGAAGCGGCGATGGCCGACCCGGACCAGGCCGACCGGATGGACGAGATCATCGAGAAGTATGGCGAGGCGCAGCATCGCTTCGAGGAGCTCGACGGCTATGCGTTGGACGGCCGCGCCCGCGAAGTGCTCGACGGTCTGGGCTTTTCCCAAGAGATGATGGACGGCGATGTCGGCAAGCTGTCGGGCGGCTGGAAGATGCGCGTGGCGCTGGCGCGTATTCTGCTGATGCGGCCCGATGTCATGCTGCTCGACGAGCCGTCCAACCATCTGGATCTCGAAAGCCTGATCTGGCTGGAGCAGTTCCTGAAGGGCTATGACGGCGCGCTGCTGATGACCTCGCACGACCGCGAGTTCATGAACCGCATCGTCAACAAGATCGTCGAGATCGATGCCGGCTCGCTCACCGCCTACTCGGGCAATTACGAATTCTACCAGCAGCAGCGGGCGATTGCCGACAAGCAGCAGCAGGCGCAGTTCGAGCGCCAGCAGGCGATGCTGGCCAAGGAGATCGCCTTCATCGAGCGCTTCAAGGCGCGCGCTTCCCATGCCGCGCAGGTGCAGAGCCGCGTGAAGAAACTCGACAAGATCGACCGCGTCGAGCCGCCCAAGCGCCGCCAGATCGTCAATTTCGAGTTCCAGCCGGCGCCGCGCTGCGGCGAGGATGTCGTCACCTTGAAGAACGTCCACAAGGCCTATGGCAGCCGCGCCATCTATGAGGGGATCGACTTCCAGGTCCGTCGCCGCGAGCGCTGGTGCATCATGGGCGTCAACGGTGCCGGCAAGTCGACGCTGCTGAAGCTGGTGGCCGGCGCTTCCGACCCCGACACCGGCACGGTGGCGCGCGGGCCGAGCGTGAAGATGGGCTATTTCGCCCAGCACGCCATGGAGCTGCTCGAAGGCGAGCGCACCGTGTTCCAGACGCTGGAAGACAATTTCCCGCAGGCCGGCCAGGCGCCGCTTCGCGCACTTGCCGGGTGCTTCGGCTTTTCCGGCGACGAGATCGAGAAGAAGTGCCGCGTGCTGTCAGGCGGCGAGAAGGCGCGGCTGGTGATGGCGCTGATGCTGTTCGACCCGCCCAATCTGCTGGTGCTGGACGAGCCGACCAACCACCTCGACATCGCCACCAAGCAGATGCTGATCGAGGCGCTGTCGCAATATGAGGGCACCATGCTGTTCGTCTCGCACGACCGGCATTTTCTGGCCGCACTTTCGAACCGCGTGCTGGAGCTGACGCCGGAAGGCATCCACACCTATGGCGGCGGCTATACCGAGTATGTCGAGAGGACGGGGCAGGAGGCGCCGGGGCTGCGGAGCTAGAGCAATTCCAGGAAAAGTGTGAGCGGTTTTCCGTCCGGAATTGCGTCAAAACAAAGAGTTAGAGCGGTTCGCCGTTTCCATGAAACGGTGAAACGCTCTAGGCTACCAGGGACCTTGTGAGACGCGCCAGCCGGCATTGGTCGCTCTTGGCCATTGTCATCGCATGGCGCTCAGCCGAGTTCCTGGGCGAGGCCGATGAGAAGGTCTCCGGGTCCGCGAATGTAGCAGAGCCGATATACGTCCTTGTACTGAACGACCTCGCCTGCGAGCCGCGCACCGCGCTTGCGAAGCCTTTCAAGCGTATCGTCGATGTCGTCCACGGTGAACATGACGCGCAGGTAGCCCAGGGCGTTGACCGGGGCGTCGCGGTGATCTGCGACGACCGGCGGCGTGAGGAAGCGGGATAGTTCGAGCCGGCTGTGACCGTCGGGCGTGCGCATCATGGCAATCTCGACGTGCTGATCGCCCAGTCCGGTGACACGTCCCGCCCATTCGCCTTCGATCGTGGCCCGCCCTTCGAGTTCAAGGCCGAGCTCGCGAAAGAAATCGATCGTCTCTTCGAGGTCATCGACGACGATTCCGACATTGTCCATCCGTTTGAGCGCCATGCGTCCAACCTCGTGTCTGGATCAACAGCCTGCGGGTCTTCGGCCAGGGATCGGTCTTCGGCCAGCGAAAAGGCGGCTGTCGAGCCGACGCCGCCTTCCGGACTTTTCCGTCAGACCTCTTACCGTCGAAGGAATGGGCGAGAGTCCCTTACCTCAGCGAGATGGCCATGCCGCTGAGATCGGCGTTGACCTGCAGCCCGACCTGCTTGCCGGTGAGCTCGAGCTGGGCACCCCTGTCATTCGTCATGACGATCATCTGGGCGCCTTTGCCGAGCGTGCCGCCGCCGCCCGCCGCACCGTAGACCCCCGTCACATCGCGGACGCGCCTGATGTGGCGCACGGTGCCTCGGAAATAGGTCTTTGAAACGCCGAAGGCGAGGCCGCCCGAGACGCCGCCGATCGAGATGGGATAGGTTTTGCCGTGGAAGGTGAACGTGCCTTCGCCGCCGGAGCCGCCGACGAAGAAGGCCGCCTTGTAGACGGCAAAGCGGATCGTGCCGCTGTCGGCATGCGCGGCGCTGGCAAAGCCGATGCCCGCGGTGGCGATGGCGGCAACCGCGATTCTACGAAATCCGGACGAAATATTCATGATGAGAGCTCCTCGAAGTCGCCGCTTGCCCACCCGACCGGGCGCGCCAGCGCTGTGTTAAAGTTACAACGGAACAGTCTCGCCCGTCATTTGGTTCCAGGCACGCGGCCTGAATCTGGCCGCGGGAAGATCGACATGAAACGAGGCCTATGGCAAGCGCTCCGGCGAGACATCGCATACACGTGATTGGCGCGGACGGGGCGCCTGCGAGGTTTGCGGACAGCGAGAAGGGCTTCGGATGAGAGTTGTGATGCGAATTGCAGTGTCGGTCGTACTGGCCGCGACAGTGGCCGGATGCGCGACCTCTCCGGTCGACTATGGCGCGTCGCTTTCGCCGCAGGATCCGAAATGGGCGTCGCCGGAATGCCAGCAGGCGCGGGCGGCGGCTTCGGACTACGCGGCGCGCGAAAAACAACATCCGGGCTGGGAATTCGCGGTCCTCGGCCCGTACGGCCTGGGCATCATCGCGGCCACCAAGGAGGCCGAGCAGAAGCAGCGAAAGCGTTACGCCCGCGACGTGCACCTGCAATGCTCAAGCCTGCCTTTGCCGAAAGAGTTGCAGGGCGATCTAAACCCGGGCGCAAAGGCGAAATATCCGTAGCCGTGGCTGTTGACGGCGCCCTTCCTGTGCCGTTGCGGACATCCGACCAACCTGCGACCATATCGTCATGGAAGAACCTGCCGCGCCATGGCCCTTGCTGCAAATCGCGATCGAGGCGAAGTCGAGAGCCGATGAGGAGAAGCTGCGTATCGCCCTGTCGAGGCTGGCGGACGAGAATCCTTGGTTCCATGTCAAGTGGGACGAGGAATCCGGTCAGACGATCGTGGCCTACATGGACGAGCCTGAGCTCGACAGCATCATTGAGCGTCTGCGCCGCGAGTTCATGATCAACGTGAACGTCGGCTCACCGCAGGTCGCCCATCGCGAGACGATCACTCGCAGCCACCAGCAAGACTACACCCACAAGAAGCAGTTCGGCGGCGCGGGCCAGTTCGCCCGCGTCAAGATTGCGTTCGAGCCGAACGCGTACAATCCGGACTTCGTTTTCGCGTCCAGGATCGCCGGCGGCGCGGTTCCGAACGAATATGGTGCGGGGGTCGAAAAGGGGCTGCGCAGCGCGCTGTCGTCGGGGCCGTTCGCGGGCTTTCCCATGATCGGCGTCAAGGCGACGCTGGTGGACGGCGCCTGGCACGAGACCGACTCCTCGGCCCTGGCTTTCGAGGTTGCGGCCCGCGCCTGCTTTCGCGAGGCCGCGCCGTATCTCGGCGTGCAACTGCTCGAACCGGTCATGAAGGTCGAGGTGGTGACGCCGGCGGACTATGCCGGCAGCATCACCGGCGAGCTGAAGAGCCGCCGTGGCCGGATCGGGGACCAGGAAGGTCGCGATGTTGCCGTCGTCATCCACGCCATGGTGCCGCTCTCAGCCATGTTCAAGCTGGAAGAGACACTGCGGTCGCGTTCGAACGGGCAGGCACGCTTGAGCGCCTTCTATGCCGGATACGAGCCCGTTCCGATGCCTGACAATCGCGATCCGCCGCCCGCCGCGGCCGCGTTCGCCTGACTTCCGCTCACCTCTGCTGTGGTCGCACTGCTCCTGCTGTCGGCTCGGCTTTATGATGCGGCGTTGACCGCGAATTGCGCGGCGAAGGCCCTGGCGTAAGCGGGGCGGGCTTCGCCGCGCGCCACATAGGCAGCCAGGTTTTGATATTCGTCCAGAATGCCCGACATGCGCAGCCGCAGCAGCACCGATACCATCAAAAGGTCACCGGCGCTGAACGCACCATCGAGCCACTCGGCGGCGCCCAGATAGGCCGAGAGCTGGTCCAGCCGGGCGCGAACCCGGTCCTTGACCAATGGCAGGCGCTCTTCGCTCCACGGCCTGTCGGCTTCGAATATTCTCGCCGTCGTCAATTCGAGGATGGGCGGCTCGACGGTGTTGAGGGCGGCAAACATCCAGGTGATGGCACGCGCGCGGGCATCGCGATCCCTGGGCAGCAGGCCCGCATGCCGCTCGGCAAGATGAAAGACGATCGAACCGGTCTCGAACAGGCACAGAGATCCTTCCTCATAGGTGGGGATCTGGCCGAACGGATGGATGGCCATATGGCCAGGTGCCTTCATCCCGGCGAAGGAAACGAGACGAACCTCATAGGGTTGCCCCACCTCTTCGAGCGCCCAGCGAACGCGCGTATCGCGCGCCAGTCCCTTGCCGCCGTCGGGCGATCGTTCGAAGGCGGTGATGGTGGGGATCATGGCAGGCTCCGGCTGGTTGGTTCGGTTCTTGGTTGCACCCAAAGGACGAACGGCCGGGGCGATTCCCGACAACCGCCTGGTTTTTCCGGACCGCGGGATTTAACGCTTCGGACCGGTTGAAAAGCGTCCTCGGCTCTAGCGCAGCAGGCCTTCCGCCTCGAATGTGTCCCAGCCCTCCAGCTTCGGCGGTGGAGCATCATCCTTTCCCGAAGTCCTGGCGCTGCGCGCCTTGCGCTGTCGTTTTCCCGCGCGCGTCAGGGCGGCCTTGCCGGCACCGCGCCGCCTGTTTTCGGACGCTTCCTGCGCATCTTCCTCCCGCCAGGCGCTCGCCAGGTCGCGGTCGAGAACATCCTCGATGTGGCGTGGATCGAAGACATGGAAGGTCACGGCCTTGGATCGCCCGCGCATCTTGACGGTGCGGGTGCCGATGCTCTTCAGGCGGCCGTCCTTCAGCCATTTGTGGCGCTCGCGGGCGGAGATGGTGAGAATGTCTTCTGCCTCGCGCGGAAGCACGGCGAGGGTTTCGATCCCCTCCAGTGTCCTGGAGATGGTTGCCGAGGCCGCCTGGAAGGCATCCGCGTCGGTTTTCAACATGCGCAGGATGATGCGGCCGGTCTCGGCCTTGGCAAATTTCCTTACAGCCCACGGCAGGCGGGCTCGAATTTCGCGTTCGATCCCCTTCAGGCGCAAGGCGGAGCCAAGCGTTGCCGATGGCGGCAGCGGCCATTCGGCGACTACTGACGCTTTGGCGGTGCTCAGGCCTTGCTCGCGATCAGGCGCGCCGGCAATTGCCGCGACGATGCCACTCAGGACCTTTCGCAGGGAATCGCGCTTCTTGTCTGCCATGTTTCATGTTCGCTCATCAGGTGCCTTCGTGGAACGGCACTTCGCACAGCAGACAACCGAAATCAGGCTCAAACAGTTCCTTAGTATACGCAGCCACCTGTTGCCGCTTCGCCAAACCATCGCGATGCGGCCTGCGTCGCTTCGCCAAGGTCAGGCTCGCCATCAGCGGCCCAGGCGACGAAGCCATCGGGGCGCACGAGCAGGGCGCTCAGGCCCAGGCGGTCCCTGGCATCCCCGGCGACATAGGCGATCCGCCCGCTCCAGTGGCTGGCAAGCGCTTGCAGGGCAGGGTGGGAATCGAAGTCCAGCAACAGGCCTTGGCCGTTCCGCAAGCGCTCGCCGAGCCTCGTTGCGTCGGCCAGTTCGAAATCGGGCGCGCTGCGGCCCACCAGTGGGTGGCTGCCGCCAAGGTCGTAGCGCAGCGAAACGCCCCAGACGCGCTCGGCGAAGTAGGTCGCGCCGTCGCGCGTGTCGATGAGGTCGCGGATGATGGCTTCGAGCGCGCGTGAACTGCGGCTTGGCCGCATCAGCGCGACCTGGGCGCGCGACCAGTCGAGGATTTGCGCGGCCACCGGATGCCGCTCGTCGAAATAGCTGTCGATGAGGCCGGCCGGCGCGTCGCAGCGGATGGTGGCGGCAAGCTTCCAGCCGAGGTTCATGGCGTCGCCAATCCCTAGGTTGAGGCCCTGGCCGCCCAATGGAGAATGGATGTGCGCGGCGTCGCCGGCAAGCAGCACCCGCCCGTTGCGGTAGGTGGTCGCCTGGTAGGCGCGATCGGTCCAGGTGGTGGCGAGGCGCAGCGCCGTCAGGGTGACGTCGGTGCCGGACACGCGGCGCAGCACCGCCTGCACGTGCTCCAGCGTGACCGGCTCTGTCCGATGGAAAGCGGCGCCGTCGAACTCGACCATCGCGATGGTGCCTGGCCGCGAGTAGGTGTACATGCCCGTCGGGGTGTAGTGGCGGCCAAGGCCGAGCGTGTCCGGATCGGCAATTTCGACGTCGACGGAATAGCCGGTGAACTCGGCAGCGGTGCCGGTGAAGGCAAAGCCGCCAAGCTTGCGCACCGTGCTGCGGCCGCCATCGCAACCGACGAGCCAGCGGGCGCGAAAGACCTCGCCACCGGCGCGGATAGTCACATCCTCGTGCGACTGGGCGAAGTTTTCGACGCCGAGCCCGCGCCTGATCTCGACGCCCATCGCGTCTGCGCGGGTGGCGAGCGCGGTTTCCAGATGCTCCATCTCGACCGCCATGCTGCTGCCCGCCGGGCCGGGCAGGCGATAGGGCCATTTCGAGCTGTCGACGGCGTCGAGATGGAACTGGATGCCGGCGAAATGGCCGCCCGGGCGGCGCGGCTGCCGCATCCAGTGTGCGGCGGCCAATGTGTCGTCGCCCGGGCCATTCTTCGCCGGCGGCGGCACAATGGCGTCCAGCAGGCCGCGACGATGGAAGGCCTCGATGGTCGGCACTGACAGGCCGCGCATGCCGAAAGGAAGCCGTTTCAGCGGCGAACTGGGGTCGTCGGCCTTTTCCAATACCAGGACCGAGAGGCCGGCCAGGCGCAGCTCGCAAGCGAGAAACAAGCCGACCGGGCCGGCGCCGGAGATGATGACGTCATAGGAAATTGGGTGGTGGCGTTGCATGAAACTACTCCTTGGTCGATGTTCGACCGGAGCGTTCCTCGAGATAAGAACCACACGGACGAACGACAGGGCGCTGGGTCAGCGTCCGATGTTCGTCGTGGGGATCTCGTGCACGAAGCCAAAGACCAGAGCTCTCGTTACCGAGAGGAGTTGGGCTTACCAAACCAACTCTGCCTTTTCCGACGTGGGCTATATAGCGATGCGGCGATTGGTCTGCAACAGGTGAGGCGGCGGCCAAGGGCAACGCCATTGGTTAGGGGCAATCTAGCCCGCGGCCAGCCATTTACGCGATAGGGCGAAGGCCTTGAAGGCCTTGGCCTCCATCGGGCGGCCAAAAAGGTAGCCCTGCAGGATATCGCAGCCAAGTTCCTTGAGGATGCGCGCATGCTCCATCGTCTCGACGCCCTCGGCGACCACTTCGATGCCGAGCGATTTGCCGATCTCGATGATCGACGCCACCAAATGCCGTTGCGCCATTGAGCCGGTGATGGGTGTGATCAGTTGGCGGTCGATCTTGAGGCGGCGCGGACGCAATTTGAGCAGCGAGACGATCGAGGCGTGGCCGGTGCCGAAATCGTCGATCTCGATGTCTATGCCGAGCTCCTTGATGTGGTCGATATTCCACGTGACCAGGTCGTCGTTTTCATCGAGGAAAATGGACTCCACCAGTTCGAACGACACCGTTCCAGCCTTGATGGCGAGCTTGCGCAGACCTTCAATCAGGTCCCTGTCCTCCAGCCGCCTGGCCGAGACGTTGACCGACACGCGCGGGATGTTGAGATGACTGTGCGACCAACGCTCGAAATTCTCCAGCGCGTGTTTGAGGACGATGCGGTCGATCAGCGCCACGACGTTGAGTTCTTCAGCCACCTTGAGATAAGCGTCAGGGGCCAGGATGCCGCGTCGCGGGTGCTTCCAGCGCGACAACGCCTCTACGCCGACGATCTCGAGCGTGCTGGCGTCGAACTGCGGCTGATAGTAGGCGACGAATTCGTTCCGCTCCAACCCGCCCAGGATGTCGTCGGCGATCTGCTTGGTCCGCACGATCTCGCTCTGCAACTCCTCGTTGAAGAACTCGTAGCGGTTGCGGCCACGGCTTTTGGCCCGATAGAGCGCCAGATCGGCGTTGACCAGCAACTGTTTCACGTCGACGCCATTGTTGGCGGCAATGCCGATACTGACCCCGAAACGGCACGGATGACCGCGGTAATCGACAGGTTGGCGCATGTCCTCGATGATGCGATGGGCAAGTGCCGACAGTCCGTCGTCGTCAAGCCCATGGCTCACCACGACGAACTCGTCGCCGCCGATGCGCGCAACGAAATCGTCATGGCCCGCATTGGCCTGGATAACCTCGGATGCATGCACCAGCATGGCATCGCCCGCAGCGTGGCCGAGCGTGTCGTTGATCTGCTTGAAGCGGTCGAGGTCCAGGTGCAGCAGTGCTGTGCGCCGGTCCGGTTCGCCGTTTTCGGCCAGCAGTTCATCGAGATAGCGGCGGTTGGGCAGGCCGGTCAGCGAATCGTGTAGCGCCGCATACTCGATATGTGCCTTGGCGAGATTGATTTCGGCGTTATTCGATTCCGTCAACTGGCGTTCACGAATGAGGTTTTCGTTGAGCAGCACGTCGCTGGTCACGTCCCATTCGGCGCCGATCAGCTTGGGCGTTCCGCCAATGTCCTGGAAGTAGGTCGCGCGCGTGCGCACATGGCGGACGGTGCCGTCGGGGCGTAGGAGCCGGTATTGTGAGGAATAGGGGCCTTGTTTGGCCGCGGCGAGATCGAAGTCCTGTCTCGCCCGTACCAGATCTTCAGGATGGATCGCCTGCGCCCAGTCATCATAGCCGCGTGGCTTGCCGTCGGCTGACTTGCCGTAGATCTCGTTGACGCGGTCATCCCACACCATTTCATTGGTGGTGAGGTCGTGTTCCCAAACGCCAATGCCAGAGGCTTCCAGCGCCAGCTCCAGGCGCCCGGACAGGCGCCTCAGCTCGGCGTAGTTTTTCTGCCTTTCGCCAAACAGCCGACCGGCCACCATGATCGGCAGCACCACCAGCGCCCCGGCGAGCAACATAAGCGACCGCAAGGCCCACTCGTTTTTCGGAGCCTCCGGCCAGCCGCCCTTGGGGAGGGCCGAAATCTGCCAGGAACCCGATGGCAGCTGCACATCGGCCGATACGGGATTTCCGGCAATGACCTGGCCGCCGCCGAAAAAGCGTTCGCCGCCGCCGCCCAGCGCATCCTTGCCTGTGAGCGCGACATCGATGTCGAGATCCGGATCGGTCAACCCACTCGCCGCGTAGAGCCGGTCGACATCGACCACCGCCGAGACGATGCCCCAGAAACGGTCGCCGCCGTTCGCGGTCGGAACAAAGACCGGGATGCGGCCGATGAAGCCGCGCCCGCCTTGGGCGAGGTCGACCGGGCCGGCAAACACCAGGACTCGCTGGTCGCGCGCCCGCAGCGCCGCCATGCGCTGCGCTTCGTTCTTGCGGTAATCGAGCCCGATGGCCTTCTCGTTGCCTTCCATGGGGTACATCAGCGAGATCACCAGGTCGGGCGCGCCGGCAATGTTGCGCAATTGCGATTTCTGCTGGAACAGATTTCCGGCAAGCGAGGCAAATCTCTGCTGGCCCATAAAGGGTTCGGTATCGATGGCCGAGACCAAACCCTGAACAAGCTGAAGATTGCCGTTAATGTTGCCTTCGAGCTTGGCGCGGATGATGTTTACCTTGGCCAGCACGTCGGCGCGCGCCAGTTGGTCGGAGACCCTCCTGTTCTGCTGGTCGGCAACGATGGAGCAGATCAGAAGCACGACAAAAGCGATCGCCGCCGGCAAGTTGGCGGAAGAAAGAACGGCCCGTCTCAGGCGGCCGAGGCTGAATCCAGTGATGGTCAATTCGACCCTGACACCTTTCCTGAACTATAGCTCATCGATGGACTGTAGTAGAAAACGCTTAAATTTACCCTTCCAGACTGGTGGCAAGTTTCGGCATCAGCTATGGCAGGCGGACGGGCGGCGGAAGTACAATGGCAAGGCGTTTTGCGTTTCTTTTGGTTCGCGACTTCACGCTGTCGCCGCTGTCGCTGTTCATCGACACGCTGCGGCTGGCGGGCGATGAGGGCGACCGCAGCCGCAGGATCGAGTTCGACTGGGAGATCGTCGGCGAACGCGGCCTGCCGATTCGGGCCAGCTGCGGCGTCGAATTGCTGCCCACCAAGGGGATCGGCAATCCGGAGGATTTCGACAATATCGTCGTGGTCGGCGGCCTGCTCGACACCAACCGCAGCCTGAGTTCCGACAAGGAGGCCTTCCTGTTGCGGGCTGCCGAAAAGGGGGTGCCGCTGACGGCGCTCTGCACGGGAAGCTTCGTACTGGCGCGCTACGGCCTGCTCGACGGCTACGCCGCCGCCGTCAGCTGGTTCCATATCAAGGATTTCCGCAGCCAGTTCCCCGATGTCAACGCCCATGCCGACAGCCTGTATTCCGTCGACCGAGGCCGCTCGACCTGCGCCGGCGGCACGGGGGCGGCCGACCTTGCCGGCTATTTCGTGTCGCAGTTCATCGGCCAGAAGGCGGCGGAAAAGGCCGCCAAGATCCTGGTGCTCGACCGCATCAGGAGCAGCCGGGACGTGCAGCCCGTCGGCGACCTGTTCCCGGCGGCGTCAAGCCGCGCGGTCAAGCGCGCTTTGCTGTTGATGGAGAGCAACCTGCAGGAGACGCTGTCCGTCGGCGAGATCGCAACCCGGCTCAACTGCTCGAGGCGCCAGCTCGAACGGCTTTTCGGGACGGAGCTGGGTATCGGCCCGATGGCGGCATACCTGGCGCTGAGAGTGCATCATGCGAAGTCGCTGCTCGAAGGCAGCGACCTGCAGATCGGTGACATCGCCTACCGCTGCGGCTTCACCAATGCCGGTCATTTCAGCCGCGTGTTCCGCCAGCAGACAGGCATCACGCCGACCCATCTAAGGCATCCCAGCCGCGTGCCCGCCGGCGCGGCGGGGCAATGAAGCTGGTCGCTGACCGGCCTCCAAGCCGGGCCGGCTTCCCGGCGACATGCATCACGAAATCCGCTGACCATCCTCGTCGAGCAGAACGCAGCCTTCGGGATCGAATCCGATGTCGATCGCCTCGCCTTCGCGAAGGACGCGGCCGGTGATCGGCGCGTTGGCGCGGATGATCGTCTTGCCGCCAATGTCGATCTCGTAGATCGCGCTGCCGCCCAGATACGAGGCCGAGACGACACGGCCGGACAGCCTGTTGGTGATTGCCGCCGTGCCGACCGACAGTTTCTGCGGCCGTATCACGACAGTGACCTTGCTGCCCTGCGCAAGCGGGCTTGGGCAGGCGACCTCGACCGTCTGGCCGGTGGCAAGCGTCACCGTCGTCGCTTGGCCGGACCGGCTCACGGTGCCGGCGAGCATGTTAGCCTTGCCGAGGAAGTCGGCGACGAAGGCCGTGGCCGGCGTCTCATAGACTTCCTGCGGGGTTCCGATCTGCTCGACCGCGCCGGCGTTCATCACCACGATGCGATCCGACATGGAGAGCGCTTCCTCCTGGTCGTGGGTGACGAAGATGGCGGTAATGCCGGTTTCCTTCTGGATCTTCTTGATCTCGACGCGCATCTCCTCACGCATATTGGCGTCCAGCGCCGACAGCGGCTCGTCGAGCAGCAGCACCTGCGGCTCGAAGACGATGGCGCGGGCGAGCGCGATGCGCTGCTGCTGCCCGCCCGACAGCTGCGACGGCAGCTTCTTCTCGCTGCCCGGCAGCCGCACCATCTCGAGCGCCCGGCCGACCTTGCGGGCGATCTCGGGCTTCGGCACGTTGCGGTACTTCAGGCCGAAGGCGACATTGTCGAAGACGTTCTTGTGCGGAAACAGCGCATAGCTCTGGAAGACCAGTCCGATGTTGCGCTTGTAGATCGGCACGTCGTCGACCCGTCGCCCGTCGATCATGATCTGGCCGCCCGAAATGTCGACGAGGCCGGCGATGGAGCGCAGGATCGTCGTCTTGCCGCAGCCCGAAGGGCCGAGCAAGGTGACGAAGCTGCCCTTGGCGATGGAGAGCGAGAAATCGCGCACGGCGACGAACTTGCCATAGGCGATGTCGATGTCGCGGAACTCGACCGCCGGCTGGCCGGCCCCGATGCCGCCGCCCAGAGCGGCTGCGCTCCTTGCCGCCCCGGCCGCTTCCGGCCGGGGCACTTCCGAAAGGTCGTTCCTGTCAGGCACCTTTCGAGATCCTGTTCCACTGCTTGGTCCAGGCATCCTCGTTGGTCGCCCAGTAGACCGGGTCGGCGAAGGTCAGCGACTTCATCGTGCCGGTCTTGTCGAAGGCCGGCAGCTTCTCGATCTTCTCGGTGAGCTTGACCTTTGTCGGGTCGAGCGACGGCGGATAGCTCTGGCCCTCGGCAACCGCAATGGCGGTCGCCGGGTCGAGCATGAAGTTGATCAACTCCTCGCACTCGGCCATTGGCGAGCCTTTCAGGATCAGCATATCCTCCATCCAGGCATAGGAACCGGCGGGGTCGAGATAGCCGATCGGATGGCCCTGGTCCTGCAAGGCGGCGACGCGGCCCGACCAGGCGTCGGTCACCACGATCTCGCCCTTGGAAAGCAGGTCCATCAGCTCCGCGCCGGAGCTCCAGAACTTCTTGGCGAGGTCGCGCGTTTCGCGCACCTTGGCCCAGATCGCGTCCATGTCCTTGAGGTTGTTGGGATCCTGTCCGGTGGCGAGCGCGGCGTACCAGACGCGCGTGGTCATGTCGGAATAGCCGCCGACCTTGCCGGCATATTTCTTGTCGAGCAAAAGGGCCGCGCCCTTTTCCTTGGCTTCCTCGGGCGAGATCACCTTGGTGTTGTAGGCGATGCCGGTCGTGCCATAGTCGTAAGGCACGGCCGAGAGTTTCGGCGTCAGCTTGCGGAACGGATCGATCATCGGCTGCAGCACATTGGCCATGTTGGGGATGTTGGCCTCGTTGATCTCCGAGGTCAGGCCGCCATTCACATATTTGATGTAGTAGTTGACGCCGGAGGAATGGATGACCTGGTAGTCGCCGGGCTTGGCGGTCTTGATCTTGGTGATGATCTCGTCCTCGTCGCCGAATGTGCCCTGGACCACCTTGATCTTGGTCTTGGCCGTGTAGGGCTTGAAGGCGTATTTGTCGATCGCGTCCTGCACCGTGCCGCCCCAGCCATCGAAGCGAACCTCCTCGACCGCGGCGAGCGCCTGCCGCATCCAGGGCATGTCGAGACCGGCCGCGGCGGCCGCGGCGGCGGTCAGCGTCAGGAAAGTGCGGCGGCTGAGATCGCCGTTTTGGTACCTATCGTGCAGCCGTTCAAGCCGCTTGCCGTTGGACAGTTTCATCGTGCTTCCTCCTTTGGTTCGTCGCGTCGTTTCAATCTGGTCAGGCTTTGCAGGATCAGGCCGCCGAGCAGCGGGATGCCGACGGTCACCAGGATCATCACGGTGCCGAGCGCGTTGATCTCCGGGCTGATCGAGATCTTGAGCATCGAAAGGATCTGGGTGGGCATGGTCTCGACGCCTGCCGGCCGCCAGAACAGGCTGGCCGAGGTGTTGTCGAACGAGATGGTGAAGGCGAGCAGCGCGCCGCCGATGACGGCGGGGATGAGCAGCGGCAGCGTGATCTCGCGGAAGGATGAAAAGCGCGAGGCGCCGAGCGAGAGCGCCGCCTCCTCGTAGACGCGGCGGATGCCGACCATGCGCGCCTGGGTGATCAGCACCACATAGGGCACGGCGAGCAGGATGTGGCCGAGCACCAGGAGAAGCATGGTGCGCGGCTGGTCGACCGCCTTGATCAGCACCAGAAGGCCGACGCCGAGGATGGTCTCGGGCACCAGCGCCGGCAGGATCACCAGAGTGCTCAGCGCCTGCTTGCCGCGGAATTCGAAGCGCACCAGCGCAAACGACGTGACGACGCCTATGGCCGTGGTAACGGCGGCGGTGACCAGCGCGATCCAAAGCGACGTGCGGAAGGCGGCCAGCACCGGTTCGTTGGCCATCAGCTTGACGTACCATTGCAGGCTGAAGCCGGTCATCGGGAAGCCGCCGAACATCGAGGCGTTGAACGACAGGATCACTGTCGCCACGATCGGCGCGAACATGAAGATGTAGACGCAGACCGTGACGAAGCCGGTCAGCCGCCAGGCCCATCTGCCTTCCTCTTTGCGCCGCGCCTTCATCCGCCCAATCCCTTGACGATCTGCGACATGCCCATGAAGCGTGTGTAGATGGCGGCGAAGGAGCCGAGCACGAGGAACAGCACGATCGAAAGCGTGGCGCCCATCGGCCAGTTCAGCTCGCCCATGATGGTGTCGTAGATCAGATTGCCGAACAGCGCGTCGCGGCCGGAACCGAGCAGCTGCGGCGTCACATAGCTGCCGGCGGCCAGCACGAAGCAGAGCAGCAGGCCTGCCGCCAGCCCGGGCAGCGAAAGCGGCAGCGTGACCTCGCGGAACGCCTGCGCGCTGGTGCAGCCCATCGAGCGCGCGGCCGAGATCAGGGTGCGGTCGATGCCCTCGAGGCTGACATAGACGTTGAGGATCATGTAGGGCAGCAGGAAGTGCAGCATGCCCAGGATGACCGCGCCTTCATTGTAGAGCATCGGCAGCGGCTCGCTGATGATGCCCATCTTCAGCAGCGCGACATTGATGACGCCCTGTTCGCCAAGGATGTTGATCCAGGAAAACGTTCGGATGGTGAAGCTGATCCAGAACGGCACGATGAGCAGGAGAAGCAGCAGCCATTTGTGCTTGAAGGTCGTCGCCCAGATGAAATAGGCCGGGAAATAACCGAGCACCCCGCAAAGCAGCGCGGTGATGGCGCCGACCCGCAGCGTCTTCAAAAGGAAGCCGGCATAATAGCTGTCGGTCAGGAATTCGTGCCAGTTCGCCGTCGTCAGCGCGCTGGTTTCCACGCCGGCGGTGACGAAGGTGAAGAAGGTGTAGGCGGCCATCACGGCGATCGGCAACACCAGGAAGAAGATCAGCAGCAGGAGCACCGGCGCGACCAGCAGCCATGCCAGCCGTGGATCATACAATGTCCATCGTCGTTTCATGAGCACCCGGTGCGCTTGCTTTGAAGCGCCTGTTTTGTTCCCGGGCCAAGATTGGGTGATTGGAGGCCCGATGTCTACAACAGGCGATTGAGCCAGCGGACATCGGGCGCGTCGCCGGCTGCGGTGGATGTCGACGGCATCGCAGCGGCTCCGGCATGGCCGTTCGGTCGGGTTAGTAGAATTTTACCGGCGGCTTCTATGCCGGCAGGCCGGCCAGCCGCATGGCCTCGGTGACGTCATCGATGATGGCAGGCGCAAGCCCGACGGCGGCGGACCAGCGGCCAATGGTGAAATGCGGGTCGAGCGTCATCAACCGTGATCCCGCAGCCTTTGCTTCCTCGAGCCGTCCCAGCCTGGCAAGGGGTGCGGCCAGCCATCCGTGCAGGATGCTGAAGCCGGGGTTCATCTCCACCGCCCGCCGTCCGGCAGCAATGGCCTGTTCGTGCCTGCCGGCGAGAAAGTTGGCGAAGCCGATCATGCCTTGCGGCACGCAGTTCATGGCGTCCAGCGGGTTCAGCCGCAACGCCTGCTCGCCCCAGTCGATGGCGCGTGTCGCATCGCCGCCATAGGCCACCGGCACGCAGCCGAAGGCATAGACGAAGGCGCAGGATGCGCTGAGCGAAAGCGCCTGCAAAAACGCCTCGTCGGCGAGTTTGCGGTCATGCTCGACCAGGCCGATGGTGAAGCCGGCCAGCGCCAGCGCCATGGCGTCGCCCGAGCCGTGCTCGATCGCCGCATGGGCATGGCGGGACGCCTTCCCGCTATGCTCCGCCTGCATGCCCCCACGAATGAAAAGGGTTTGATGCGCCCAAGCGGCAAAACCGTGGACGAGAGCATAGCTCGGCTCAATGGCCAGCGCTTGGTCGAGCAGCGGCAGGCCCTTGGCGGCACCTTGCGGCATGAAGGTGTAGACGTCGGGCAGCGCGCGCAGGAAAAGATCGTAGGCATCGAGACTGTCGGGTCGCTGGCGCTTGACGCGCTCGATCTCGGCCCGGCGCAGATTGGGCTCGATGGCCGCGACCACGCTGATGGTGATCTCGTCCTGCAGCGCGAACACGTCGGTCAGCTCGCGGTCGTAGCGTTCGGCCCAGAGATGGCCGCCTTCCTCGGTGTCGATCAACTGGCCGGTGATGCGCACGCGGCTTCCCACCTTGCGCACGCTGCCTTCCAGAACATAGCGCACGCCAAGCTCTTGTCCGACCCGCTTCATATCCACCGCCCGGCCCTTGTAGGTGAAGGAGGAGTTCCGCGCGATAACGAACAGCCAGCGGATCCGAGACAGGCCGGTGATGATGTCCTCGACCATGCCATCGGCGAAATAGTCCTGATCCGGATCGCCGCTCAGGTTCACGAAAGGCAGCACCGCAATGGAAGGACGGGCGGGGATGCCAAGGCCAGGCTTCGCCGGCTCGACCGGTGCTGTCGCCTCGGCACCGGCCTCCTCGCGCACGCTGCCGACGAACCGAAAGCCCCTGCGTGGAAAGGTGCGGACGAGGCGCTGTTGCTCGCCATTGTCCTGAAGGGCGCTGCGCGCGGCGTTGACGCGGCTGGCCAGCGTGGCGTCCGAGACGATGCGTCCCTGCCAGACCGCATCGACCAGATCGTCCTTGCTCACCACCCGCTCGCGATTGCGAATGAGATATTGAAGCAAGTCGAACACTTGTGGCTCGACGGCGACCAGGTTGTTGCCACGGCGCAATTCGCGCCGGTCGCCGTCCAGGGCGAAATCCTCGAAAAAATACGGCAAATTGCTGGCTCCGGAACCCGGCTAATAGCGATTCTGGACACTGTAGCCGTGTGATGGCCGCAAAATCAAAGCCATCTCAAGGGAAAATCAAGAGGTCCTGAAGGCCGCCTCAAAGCGAGCGCGGCGGCCGTGTCACATAGTTCTCCTGCAACCAACACAGACAACACTTTGAAACGGAGAACTCAAATGTCGAACAACACAGCAAAATCGGTCGTCCTCGTCCATGGCGGCTTCGTCGATGGCTCCGGCTGGGAAGGGGTCTACCACCAGCTCAAGAAGGACGGCTACGAGGTCATCATCACCCAGAACCCCACCACCTCATTGGCCGACGATGTCGCGGTGACCAAGCGTGCCATTGCCGAAGCCAAGGGCGACGTCATCCTGGTCGGCCACTCCTATGGCGGCGTCGTGGTGTCGGAAGCCGGCACCGACCCCAAGGTGGCGGCCGTTGTCTATATCGCTGCCTTCGCGGCGGATGCCGGCGAGTCGGTCTCGACCCTGATCGCCAACCCGCCTCCCGGCGCTTCCGTGCCGCCGATCCTGCCGCCCGTCGACGGCTTCCTGATGCTCGACAAGGCCAAGTTCGCCGCTGCGTTCGCCGCCGATGTACGTCCCTCGCTCGCCGCCTTCATGGCCGACTCGCAGGTTCCGTGGGGTGTGGCTGCGCTCGAAGGCAAGGTCACCAAGCCGGCCTGGCGCGTGAAGCCGAGCTGGTATCTCGTCGCCACCGACGACCACATGATCCCGCCGCCGGCACAGCGCCAGATGGCGACGCGGGCTGGCGCGACGACGGTCGAAGTGCCCGGCAGCCACGCTGTCTACGTTTCCGATCCGGCTGCGGTCGCCAAGCTCATCGAACAGGCCGCCGCCAGCGTCGGCAAGAACTGAGACCGGCATCATCCGAGAATGGCCTGGGTGCTTGACGGCACCCAGGCTTTTTAGCACTCGCGGGAGGCAAAACGTTACCGGAGCGTCTGGGGCGATGGCTCGAAGATGCTCACTGCGTTTTGCCGGGGCCTGCTGCCATGACATTCCCCCTCGCATATCTTTTCCTGGCAAGTCGGCGTCTATTTTACCAGAATCGGCCTACGCTCAGCCCTTCGCGATGCCGCGTGCGATCAGCCGCGCCAGGCGCTCGGAGAATGCCCTGGCGTCGGCCGGTTTGTCGCCGTCGAGCACACGCGCCTCGTCGTAGAGAAGATGAGCCGCGTCGTCCTTGAACGCCTGGTCCTCGTCGCCGAGGCCGGCGAGCGCCAGCACGCGCGCGTGGCGCGGGTTGATTTCGAGGATGGGCTTGGCCGCCTTGTCGAGACGGCCGGCGGCGTTCATCAGCCGCTCGAACTGCCGGTCGGGTCCATGTTCCGGGGCGACCAGGCAGACGGCGCTCTCGGTCAGGCGGTCGGAGGCCTTCACATCCGAGACGGCATCGCCAAGCGTTGATTTGATGAAAGCCAGGAAGCCGTCGACCTCAGGCGTTGCCGCCGCGTCCGGCTTCTTCGCTTCGTCGAGCAGCGGGATGTCGGACAGTTCGGCCACGCCTTGCGTTACCGACTTGAACGGCTTGCCGTCGAAGTCCGGCGCCATCGTCACCCAGAAACTGTCGACCGGGTCGGTCAAGAGCAGCACCTCGATGCCGCGCGCCTTGAAGCCTTCGAGCTGCGGCGAGGCTTCGAGCCGAGCGCGGTCGTCGCCGGCCATGAAGAAGATCGCTTTCTGGCCCTCCTTCATCGCCGCGACATAGTCGGCAAGGCCGCGCCAGCCTTCGCCGGAGGCGGTCGAGTGGAAGCGGGCGAGCTTCAGCAATTGCTCGCGCCGCTCGTAATCCTCATAGAGCCCTTCCTTCAGCACAACGCCGAAGTTCTCCCAGATCCTGGCATAGGCCTCGGCCTCGTTCTCCGCCAGCTTGGCGAGGTCGCCGAGCACGCGGTTGGTCAGGCCCTTGCGGATCGAGGCCAGCAGCGGGCTTTCCTGGATCATTTCGCGCGAGACGTTGAGCGGCAGGTCGGCGGAATCGACCAGCCCGCGCACGAAGCGCAGATAGCGCGGCAGAAGATCGGCATCGTCGGTGATGAAGACGCGGCGCACATAAAGCTTCATGCGGCCCTTGCGGTCCTGGTCGAACAGATCGAACGGCCGCGAGCCGGGCACGAAGGCGAGCACGGAGTATTCCTGCCGGCCCTCGGCGCGGAAATGGATGGTGGCGGCCGGCTCGTCATACTGGCCGGCGACGCCGCGGTAGAAGTCGGTGTATTCCTCGGGCTTGATCTCGCTCTTCGGCCGCACCCAGAGTGCGGTGCCATCGGCAACGTCGCGCGCCTCGGCGCCAGGCTTTTCGATGAGCGTGATCGGCACCGGCACATGACCGGATTGCGACTTGGCCAGCTGCTCGAGCCGGTAGGTGCCGGTGTAGGAGACGGCGTCATCCATCAGGTGCAGCACGACGCGGGTGCCACGCTTCGGCGCGGCTTCGAGCGGGGCGGGGGCGATCTCGTAGGAGCCCTTGCCGTCGGAGGACCAGCGCCAGGCCTCCTCGCTTCCGGCCAGGCGGCTGATGACGTCGACGCGGTCGGCGACCATGAAGGCGGAGTAGAAGCCGACGCCGAACTGGCCGATGAGCTGCGTGTCCTCCGTGTCCGCGCCGACGCGCTCGATGAAGGCGCGTGTGCCCGAGCGGGCGATCGTGCCCAGGGCTTCGGCCATGTCGTCGCGGCTCATGCCGATGCCATTGTCCTCGACGGTGATCTCTCTGTTGTCGGCGTCAGCCGAAATCGAGATGCGCGGCTTGGGATCGTCGCCCAGCAATTCGGGGCGGCTGATGGCCTCGAAGCGCAGCTTCTCGCAAGCGTCGGCGGCGTTGGAAATCAGTTCGCGCAGGAATACGTCCTTATCGGAATAGACCGAGTGCACCATCATGTGCAGCAGCCGCGAAACATCCGCCTCGAATGCCCTGGTTTCCGTTGCTTTCGTATCCGTCGTCATGCAGATTTTCCCACGCTGTTCATCGGCCCGCCGCGCCGAGCGCGTTCGGGACTTTCCTTTCAAACCATTTTTTGCGGTGCTGGCAACTGCGTTCAGTGTGCCAGCGCGCCGACGATATGGTGGTGGGGTGCCGGGGCAACAAGAGGGCGCCGGCGGCGAAACTGCCAATCTCCCCCCCTCGTGGGGGAGATGCCCGGCAGGGCAGAGGGGGGCGTGAAGGAACTCGGCCTTGCCGATTGACCCAGCGAGGCGCGTTCTTCTCAAGGTTACGGGTAATCCAACGCTATCAGACGTCGGCGGGCCAGCGCCCCCCTCTGGCCTGCCGGCCATCTCCCCCACAGGTGGGGAGATTGGCAGCGTCGGCGTCGCGCCACTCTCTTGCGCGCCTAATTCGCCGCCATGTGATCCGCCAGCGCCTGCGCCTGGGCGAGCAGGGCGGGGTAGGCCGGGGTGTCCGGCAGGCTCTTGCCCATGCAGGCGCGGAAGTCGTTGTCGCCTTTCGTCCAGGCGGCGTTGGCGGCGTCGGATGTGTTTTCGTCGCTGTCGTCGGTGGCCTGCTTGGCGAGTTTCTGGGCGGCGGCGTCGGCGGCGGTCCACGCGGCGTCGCAGGCCGCGATCTTGGGGACGGGCGGAGTCGCAGGCGCTTCGGCGATCAGGACGCTGTTGCCCTTGACGACCGTGACGACGACCTCCTGGTCGGAGTTCGGTCCGATATCCTGTGCCCAGCCGCCGAGGCGGGCGATCGCCATGTCGGCGCCGTCAGGCTTCTTCAGCGCGAAGTCGAGCGTGCTGGTGAAGGCGGCGTCGCTGCCGATGGCCTGGGTGTAGAAGGCATCGAGCTTCAGCGCCGCGTCGAAGCTTGTGGGCAGTTTAAGATCGGCGTCCGTCTCGGCGGCGCGCGACTGCAGCCAGCGCTCGACCAGCCCGCGTGTCGAGGCCACGATGCTGGGGCCGTCCTCGGTGCCGTGGCGCAGCCCGTCCAGCATGCCGAAGCCGACATCGGAGGAACTCAGGCTTTCGATGTTGATCGTGCCGGCCGCCGGAAAATCCTTGACCGTGAAAGGGCCGAGCAGGGCGGAAAGCCGTTTTTCGAGATCGGCGCGGGCCTTTTCATTGGCCGCATCGAGCGTCTCCACGGGTGTGTTCGTGCTCTCCATCGCCGCGATGTCGGCAATCGCCTTGTCGCGCGCGGCGATATAATCATCCTCGGGCGAGGCGGCGAAGGCAGCGCTGCTCGCCAGGGCAAACATGACCGTCCAGACCAACCGCATGACAGAACCTTTCTTCGTGGCGGATCAACAGGCCAGGCAGCCATCGGGCAGCTTTGCGGCTATTGCGCGGCAGAAGACGCCGAGGCGAAATATCCTGATCGGGGAGGCGTGGCCAGTGCTGCCATTAACCATCGATTAACTATCCGTTCGCCTTTGAATCAAATTTGACGGATACTATTTCCAGGCCAAACGAGGCAGCCCGAGGGGCCGGAGAAGACAGTAATTGCAAGCCTGGCGCGCCGCTTTCCGTGGCGCAGCAGGCTGAAATCAAAGAAGAAGCGACGGACCACCGTCGCCTTTGCGGGGAGGCGTCAGCATCATTCTTGATGAGGATCGCCAGAATGAAGATCGAAGACGCAGTGACCGCTGTAACAGCCGAGGCCAACGCGCTGCTCTCATGCCTCGGCCAACCCGTCGTCGCCTACCACGTGACGGAAATCATGCGGGAGGCGGACCAGGAACACGCAAGGCAGATGCAACTCGCCCTGATGCGGCGAAGCATCGAGGCGCTGGTCGATGACGGCCTGGAGGATGTCGCCGCTGAGAGGTTTGCTTCGCAGTTCCATGGGCACGTGGGCTCGGCCTGGAGGCTGCTGCACGCGTCGGATGGCGTGGCGCACTGATTTCGGCCAAGCGATCCTTGATCGGCTCAGGTTGTCTGGGCTTCGAATGGCGGCAATGCGCCTCCATTCGGTCATTCGTGCCAAGGTTTCTTTGCTGCTAGAAGCCGCCATTCGGTCATCTGGCTGGCAACGGCTGCACCGTCGCCTCGCGCGATACGGACAGGCCCGCGAGAAGCGGCGCGTACGCGGCGAGCCTGCGGGATACGAAGTCGGTGAAGAGCCGCACGCGCTTCGTCTTGCGTGTCTCGCCCTGCGTGAGAAGCCAGAGTGTCCCATGCATGGGCGGGTTGATGCCCGGCACCCTGACCAGCAGGGGGTCGGTATCTCCGACGAAGCACGGCAGTTTCGTCATCCCGATTCCTTGCTGCGCCGCGATGATCTGCGTCTCGGCATCCGGCGTCCTGAACGGAGCTCCCATGGTGTGAACTTCTCCCTGGCGCGCCCAGTCCGGAATTCCATGATTGTCTATGACGATCCACCGGATGGGATCAGGCGTGCCCGCACGCAACGCGGCTAGTCGATCGCGAGACATGTAGACGCCGCTGAACAACTCCGGCCCCTTCAGTCCGTGAAGATTGAGCGGCAGGGTCTTGCGGTCGGCGACAATGCGGATCGCGACGTCGGCCTCCCGGTTGGTCAGATTCGCCACCTCGCCAGTGGTCAAGATTTCCATCTCGATGTCGCGATGCATACGCGCGAAGTCGGCGAGATCTGGCATGAGCAGGTGTGTGGCGAGAAACGGTGGAAGTGTCACCCGCAAAAGCCCGCGCGCGCTCTGGTCGCGACCGAAGACGCGCGTCTCTAACTGGTGCGACGACGCTTCCATCCGCTCCGCGAGTTCGAGGACCTCCTCGCCCGCAGCCGTCAGGCGGTAGCCCGAAGGCAGCTTTTCGAACATCTGCGCCCCGAGACGTTCCTCGAGCTGGGCGATGCGTCGCAGCACGGTTGAATGATTCACTCCGAGGTGCGCGGCGGCAGCCCGCACCGAGCCTCCGCGCGCGGCGGCAAGAAAGTAGCGAACGTCATCCCAGTCGATCATGGTGCATTCCTGCGCCGCGCAGTGCGGTTTGCAAAGCCCATTCTAACACGCTCAGCCGTGGTTCGCGCGGTCGTCGCGGCGTTCAATCATCCAGCTGGATCGTTTTCGCACCACCGATGTGCGCGATTGCGCACTCACCGCCCGACTTCGGCGAACCCATCTTGAGGCTCTCGCGGGACTTCCCCGTACAGCCAAGGACACGAGACGGCGAAACAAAGGATACATGACATGAACAGACTGAATGGCAAGACCGCCGTCATCACCGGCGGCGCCACCGGCATCGGTCGCGCCGCGGCAAAGCGCTTCATCGAGGAGGGCGCCTTCGTCTTCATCTTCGGCCGCCGGCAGGAAGCGCTCGACGCCGCCGTGGCCGACCTCGGGCCCAATGCCCGCGCGGTGAAGGGCTCGGTCTCGAATGAGGCCGACCTCGACCGGCTCTACGCGGCGGTGAAGGCCGAGCGCGGAAGCCTCGACATCGTCTTCGCCAATGCCGGGGCCGGCGGCCCGCTTCCGCTCGGCCAGATCACCGCCGAGCACATTGACGAAACCTTCGACACCAATGTGAAGGGTACGATCTTCACGGTCCAGAAGGCGTTGCCGCTGATGGGCCAGGGCGGCTCGATCATCCTGACCGGATCGAGCGCCGGCACCACGGGCGCTCCGGGGTTCACCGCCTACAGCGCGAGCAAGGCGGCAGTGCGCAACCTCGCGCGGACCTGGGCGGAAGACCTGAAGGGCACCGGCATCCGGGTCAACGTGCTGTCGCCAGGGGCGACGGCGACCGAACTCGCGAGAGAGGCGCTGGGCGAGGAAGGCCAGAAGGCCTACGGCGCGATGACTCCGCTCCAGCGCATGGCCGATCCGGCGGAGATCGGGGCCGTGGCCGCCTTTCTCGCGTCGTCGGACAGCAGCTTCATGACTGCCAGCGAAGTCGCCGTCGACGGCGGCCTGGCACAACTGTGACCCCGATGCGGGACCACGCTTCTCAAACTCTACGAAAAACCAAACACACGACCAAAGGTGAAAGATTATGAAAAAACTCGAAGGTAAGGTTGCAGTCGTCACAGGCGGAAGCAGCGGGATTGGCTTGGCGACGGCCAAGCGCTTCGTGGAAGAAGGTGCACACGTCGTCATCACCGGGCGACGAGAGAAAGAGCTGAAGGAGGCCGCAGCCGTCATCAAGATTAACATTACGACGGTCACGGGCGACGTGGCTCGCTTGGAGGATCTGGACCGGCTCTATGCCATCGTGAAAGAGAAACATGGTCACATCGACGTTCTCTTCGCGAACGCGGGCGCGGGGACAATCGCACCGCTCGCGGTCGCTACTGAGGCCCACTTCGATCAGACCTTCGATGTGAACGTGAAGGGGCTGTTCTTCACGGTGCAGAAGGCCCTTCCCCTCTTCAAAGACGGCGGTTCGATCATCCTGAATTCTTCGGTTTCGAACGTGTTGGGATTGCCGGGGTTTAGCACATACGCCGCGAGTAAGGCGGCCGTGCGCAACTTCTCGCGCGCTTGGACACTGGAGCTGAAAGACCGCAAAATCCGGGTGAATACGATGAGCCCCGGAGCAATCGAGACCCCCGCGTTGGAGACAACGACAGGCCTTACCCCTGAGCAAGCCGAGCAAGCGGCCGCCCAGTTTGCGTCACAGATCCCAATGGGTCGCAGGGGCAAACCAGAGGAAATCGCGGCTGCCGTCACGTTCCTCGCCTCCGATGAAAGTTCTTTCATCACCGGCGTGGATCTCGCCGTCGACGGAGGCATGGCGCAGGTCTGACCCCGCGTTAAAACAAGATCGGAGAAGCATCATGAGCTATTCAATTATCGGCTTCGGCAATATCGGCCAGGCATTGGCCAAGGCGTTTGCCCGCAAGGGCATCGACGTGTCCGTTGCAACGACGCGCGGGCCGGAAAGCTTTGCAGCCGATGCGGCCGCGATCGGACCCGCGATCATTCCCAAGAAGCTGGCCGACGCGGTCAAGGCGGACATCATCTTTCTGGCTGTCCGTTTCGAGTCGCACCCTGAGGTCGCGAAGGCGCTCGCCACTTGGCAGGGGAAGACCATCGTCGATGTGACCAATGCTTACGGCGTGCCTCCTGAAAAACTGGGGGGACAGCCTTCTTCCAGGTTCATCGCACAGGCCTTCACCGGTGCAAAACTGGTCAAGGGCTTCAACCATCTGGTCGCTGCTGTCCTTGATCAGGATCCGGCCGTGCATGGTGGCAGGAGGGTCGTGTTCCTGGCGAGCGACCATGACGACGCCGCGGCGGAGATTGGTGCGCTTGCGGAAAATCTCGGTTTCTCGCCGATCAAGCTTGGCGGGCTGTCGGAAGGTGGGCTGCTCGTCCAGGCGCGCGGAAACAGCTGGGGTCAACTGATCTTCAAGGACCTGGTCAAGTTCGACTGATGAACACTGACCTGCCAACCGGCAGGGCGACGATGCACGGATCGGGTACGATCCGATCCGTGCGGAATTGAGAAATTCCCATGAGCCTTGAGAAGCCCGCTGCAGCCATCGGCTTTGACGGTGGCTCAGCCATGGATCGCCCCCTCGCACTCGTCGAATGCTCAACCTAAAGGAGACTCCGATGTACGACCAATCCAAGCTATCCGAATTGATCCGGTTCGCACGTATAGACGCGGGCTCCACTGTCATTGACGTTTACCCAGGCGACGGCGACTGGACGCGCTTGTTCTCCGACGTCGTGGGACCCGAAGGACGGGTCTACAGCTTCGTGCCGGCCGAAGTCGCCGACTTCAAGAACGATCCGGTCGGCCGCATGCGGACGCTTGCGAAGGAACCGGGCCGAGAGAACGTCGAAGCCGTCTCGGCGGACCTCGTCGCGATGCCGCAGGCCACGCAACCCGCGGATGTCCTGTGGCTGCACCTGTTCTACCACGATCTCCACACCGCGCTGATTCAGAAGAAGGGCGCGACGGCGGCCGACTTCAATCGAGCCGTCCACGAGCGGCTGAAGCCCGGTGGGTCATACGTTATCGTCGACCACGCCGCCGCCGCAGGGGCGGGCACGAGCGACGCCCAGTCGCTGCATCGGATTGAACCTGCATCCGTCCGCGAGGAGGTGGAGGCAGCCGGGTTCGTACTAGACGCCGAAAGCACCATACTGGCGAACAAGGACGATGCGCATTCGATCAAGGTGTTCGATCCCTCGATCAAGGGCGAGACCGATCGCTTCGCCTATCGGTTTGTGAAGATCTGACACTGTTCGCCAACGATGAGATTGGCACTGCCGCGGAAATCTGGCCGCGCGCCTGCCGGCGCATGCTCGGCGCCGCTATTTCGAACGGAGCCGTCCCCCAGCAAGGTTTCGTTCGTTCGAATGACAACAAGCAAGGAAATAGGAGGTAGCGTCCAGGTGACGCGGCATCCAGCCGTAGCTCGAATTAAGTGGAGAATACGATCGCGGTGAGGGTCGCGCCAGGTGAGGTCAAGTGATGAATCATTTGCAGGGTACCAGGTCCAAATGTCTGCGCTTTGACTTCACCTTTACCGAACGACGGCCTTCGATCGTGCTTCACGGGATATTTGGCAGCGGGTGCAACGCCATGCTGCCGGTCGTTTCGTCAATCCTCATCCTGCTGTTGGCATCTCCGGCAAATAGCCAGCTGGCGCCCGACGCGTCCGCGACCGCCGCAGCCAATGGCGGGTCGCCGGTCGCGGTTTCGGAGCGCACCGATATCGCCAAAGGCGACGATGAGCAGGCGGCCTTACGCCGCGAACTGGCCGCGGCACGGGCTGAATTGGCCAGGCAAGCGCAGGCCCTGAAAGCGCAGCAGCGGACGGACGAAGCGCTCACGCTCAATCTGGAGACGGCGCAGCGTGCCATCGAAAATTTCAGGGCGGAAGCCAGTCTCTGGGATAGCAAGAAAGCCGCGATGCCTGAAGCGCCGCCCTCCGTGGATGGCTCCCAGGTCGCCGCGACGCAGGCGCTGGATGAGGAGCGCCATAAGGTCGGGCTGCTGGAACAGGAACTCGCCACGGCCCGTCAGACCATCGATGCGCTCAAGGCAGGCGAAAATCTGTCTGTAGCGGAGCAGGCCAAGGCGGTGAAGGGCCGGCAACAGGCCGACGACGCCGCGAAGCAGGCGCTGGATGAGGAGCGCCATAAGGTCGGGCTGCTAGAGCAGGAACTCGCCACGGCCCGTCACACCATCGATGCGCTCAAGACAGGCGCAAATCTGGCCGCCGCGGAGCAGGCCAAGGCGGTGAAGGACCGGCAACAGGCCGACGACGCCGCGAAGCAGGCTCGCAAAGCGCTCGAACTGGAACGTCAACGAACAGATTCAGCCATGCGTGCCCTCGACATTGCTCGCAAGCAAAGCGACGCCTTGAAGCAGAGCTCGATGGATTTGAGCGCGGCGCTGGACCAGGAGCGCGAAAGAGCCAACGGCCTGGCCCGCAGCCTCAGTGCCGCGCGCGACGAAATCGACAGCGCCAAAATCGACAGTATCAGGGAGAAGCGTCGGACCGCGGCAGTGGTGCGCGCGCCCAAGGCAGGTGTTTCCAAGAGCGCGCTCGCGAGTTCGCTGCCGGTCGCAGCCCATCAACCGGGCTTGCCGAAAAAATGGAAGGTGAAGGGTCGAAGGTCAGCACAAGCTGTCCTGCTGGCAACGATGGCTCTTCCCCCCGCATTGCTGCCAACCCGCCCACTCTCGCAGTGAAAGACAGGTGAGCGAAATGCACGGCGCAGGGAGGATGACAGTGAAAAAATATGTCGCGGCCGCGTTGACGATCGGCATCGCGATCGGGCCTGCCTCGGCCCTCGATGCAGGTTTAGGCGGCAAGGTCGGCGGTCTCGGGCTCGATGCCGGAGTGAGCGCCGGTTCGCAAGGCGCGTCCGTAGGGGTGGGCGCGAGCGTCGGCGGTGTCGGCGGAGCAAATGTCGGCGCTTCCGTCGGCGCAGGCGCCGGATCAGTCAGCGCAGGCGTCAGTGCCAGCGGTAGCGTAGGCTCCGCAGGCGTCAGTGCCGGCGGCAACGTTGGCTCCACAGGCGGAGGCCTTTCGACCGGTGTCGGCCTGGGCGCCGATCCGTCCGCCGGAAACGGATCGGCGGCCGCTTCCGGTGGTTCGGCCGCCACGGCAGCCAGCGGTTCTGCCGCGAAAGGCACTGGGTCCGCCAAGACCGCCGCTGGCAAGACCGCCACTGCCAACGCCGTCATTGCCAAGACCGCCAGGCCATCGATCGCCCTGCCGCCCGTCCTCAGGCCTTCCAAAGCCGGTCAGGGCGACCTCGCCAGGGGATATCCCTTTGCACCCCTGGAAGCACTGAAAGCGAAACCCGGCACGCCGGTCGCGGTCGTGCAAGCCTGTCGCGCGGCGATCCTGTCCGCCGCCAGGCCGCTTGGCGCCGTGCGGGTCCGCGCGGTGAGCGCTGGTGCCTTGCGTCGACGTGGGAGTGCACTGACGGCGCCGATCCAGGTGCGAATAGACTATGCAGGGCGCGGTGGCATCGAAGTCCGGCAAGCGCAAGTCGGTTGTCGCCTCGATGCGGCGGGCAGGGTCATAGCGATAATGTAGAACCGATCTGCAACAGGGCACGCGCCGCTCCGCAGGCGTCGCCCGAGTTGAGCCGGCATATGCGGCCCTTCACCCCTTCCGCTTCTCCACCTCTGCCTTCCGCAGCAGGAACCGCTGGATCTTGCCGCTCGGCGTCTTCGGCAATTCGGCGACGAAATCGATCTCGCGCGGATAGGCGTGGGCCGAGAGCCGCTTGCGGACGTGTTGCGCCAGTTCCTCGGCCAAGTCAGGGCTGGCCTGGTAGGCGGGCGCCAGGATGACGAAGGCCTTGACGATCTCGGTACGCTGCGGGTCGGGCACGCCGACCACCGCCGCCTCGTTGACCGCGGGATGTTCGATGAGCGCGCTTTCGACATCGAACGGGCCGATGCGGTAGCCCGACGAGGTGATGACATCGTCGGCGCGGCCGATGAAGGACACCGAGCCGTCCGGCTCATATTCCACCGTGTCGCCGGTGCGGTAGTAGCCGCCCGCGATCGCCGGCGTCTCGGCCTGGTGGTAGCCGTCGAACCAGCGCAGCGGCGAGTTGGCGATGTCGACGGCGAGGATGCCGGGCTGGTTGGGGCCGAGCTCGTTGCCTTCGTCGTCCAGCACCACCATGCGATAGCCCGGCATGGCAAAGCCGGCCGAGCCCGCGCGCACGGAATGCGAAAGCCCATGGTGGTTGTTGACCATCATGCCGTTTTCGGTCTGGCCGTAATGGTCATGGATGGGCACGGCGAGATGGGCGTCGAACCAGCGGATCACTTCCGGGTTCAGCGGCTCGCCGGCGCTGCTCACCACGCGCAGCCGGCCCTTGATGCGGGCGGCGGCTTCAGGGCCTTCGGCGAGCAGCAGGCGGAAGGCGGTGGGCGAGCCGGCAAGGCTGGTGACGCCGAGCCGCTCGATGACATCATAGGTGTTCCTGGCGTTGAACGCGCCCTCGTTGAAGGTGGTGGCGATGCCGAGCAGCAGCGGGCCTGTGATGGCGTAATAGAGGCCGTAGGCCCAGCCGGGATCGGCGATGTTCCAGAAGACGTCATCGGGGCGCAGTCCGATCGCGTCGCGCATATAGGCGCCGAAGGCCAGCAGCGCGCTGAGCGGCACCGGCACACCCTTGGGCAGGCCCGTCGTGCCCGAGGTCGACATCATCATGAACAGGTCGTCGCCCTTGCGCATGACGGGTTCGCAATCGGGGGAGGCAGAGGCAAGGGCGGCGCGGAAATCGATGTCGCCTTGAGGCAAGGCATCGCCGGGGCCTAGAATGGTGGCGATCGGCGGGCAGTTCTCGATCTCGTCGAGCTTGCCGCGATTGGCCTGATTGGTCACCACCAGCCTGGCGCCGCTGTAGCCGAGGCGGTGCTCGATGGCCTTCGGGCCGAAGGCGGTGAACAATGGCTGGTAGACCGCGCCGATGCGCCAAGTGCCGAGGATGAGCGCGATGAGTTCGGGAATGCGCGGCAGCATGCCGGCGACGACATCGCCGGGGCCGACGCCTGCATCCTTGAGCAGGTTGGCGACGCGACCCGACATGTCCGCGAGGTCGTCGAAGCTGAACTGCCGCAGTTCGCCGCCGGCCGAGATGGCGCGCAGCGCCAGCCGGTTCTCACCGGTATGGCGGCCGCAGCATTCGACATAGGCGTTGATGCCGGTCGCCGGGTCGCCGTCAAGCCTGGCGATTTCATCCTCGATGCGAAAGGCCGCAACGGCGTCCTCGTAGCGTGGCAAGCCGGTCATGTCAGTCCTCCCTGGCGGCGCTCCATCTCCCCATGGCGCGCCTTCATCCGTCAGATTGCCTGAAATCGTGGTGACGGTCGATTGCGACGAAGGTGGACCGTGGAGCGGCAGGCATTGGCCTCGTTTGCACCGGCCTGTATCATAGCCAGGTGAATGCAGGAGAGGAGGGTCGGACGTGCGGCTGGGACGGAACCTCTGGCGAATCTGGGTCTGCATCGCCCTACTGGCACTTTGGCCGCGTGCCGCGTCGGCCGACACCATTGCGCCGGAGCGCATCGCTGTCGCCCTGTCGAAGCTAGAAGCGCTCGCCCAAGGCGCCGTCGCGGACGGTGGCGTGCCCGGTCTCGCCATCGGCGTGGTGCACGACGATGAGGTGATCTTCCTGAAGGGTTTCGGCCACCGCGAGGCCGGCAAGCCGGAGGCGGTCGACGCCGACACGGTGTTCCAGATCGCCTCGCTCTCCAAGCCGGTCTCCGCAACCGTCGTGGCGGCGCTGGTCAGCGACGGGATGGTGTCCTGGGATTCGAAGATCGCCGACCTCGATCCGGCCTTCCGGCTGGCCGATCCCTATCCGACCAGCCAACTCACCGTCCGTGACCTGTTTTCGCACCGCAGCGGACTGCCCGGCACCGCCGGAGACGACCTCGAGGACATAGGCTACGACCGGGCCGAGATCCTGCATCGCCTGCGGTTCGTGCCGCCGTCGTCCAGCTTCCGTGCCGGCTACTCCTACAGCAATTTCGGACTGACCGAGGGCGCCGTCGCGGCCGCCCTGCCGACAGGCAAGCCCTGGGAGGAGGTCGCCGAGGAGAAGCTCTACCGTCCGCTTGGCATGGCCTCGACCAGTTCCCGTCATTCGGACTTCGTCAAGCACGCCGATCGTGCCGCGCTGCACATCAAGGTCGATGGCGCCTGGGCCGCCAAGATAGAGCGCAATCCCGATGCGCAGGCGCCCGCCGGCGGCGTCAGTTCCACCGCGCGCGATCTCTCGCAATGGGTGCGCCTCATCCTCGGCAACGGGGTCTATGCCGGCAAGACGCTGATCGCCGCCGACGCGCTGGAACAGACGCATGTGCCGCTGATGACGCGGGGCAAGAACCCCGTCTCCGGCGGCGAGTCCTTCTACGGCCTCGGCTGGAATGTCGAATTCGGCCGGCATGGCCTGAGCTGGGGCCATGCCGGTGCCTTCAGCGTCGGCGCACGCACGCTGGTGACGATCTTCCCGCGGGAGAAGCTTGGCATCGTCATCATCGCCAACGCCTTCCCGACCGGCGTGCCGGAAGGACTGTCCGACAGTTTTGCGAACCTCGTCTTCGACGGTTCGGTGCAGAAGGACTGGGTCAAGGCATGGGACGGCATCTATGCCGGAATGTTCGGCCCGGCGGTCGCGGCGGCCAAGGCCACCTATGCCGCGCCGCCATCTCCGGCAAGGCCGGCCAGGCCGGCAAGCGCCTATGCCGGCCGCTACGCGAACGACTTCTTCGGCGATGCCGTCGTGGCGAGTGCCGGAGACGGCCTTGTGCTCAAGGTCGGCCCGGCCGGCGCCCGGTCCTATTCCCTGGCGCATTACGACGGCGATCTTTTCCTGACCTTCCCCGATGCCGAGACTCCGGACAGGCCAACCGGCGTGAGCTTCGTCGTGGGCCCGGACGGCAAGGCGTCGGCCATGACCATAGGCTTCCTCGACGACAATCATCTCGGCACGCTGCGGCGCGTGGGCGACTAGGGCTGACGGGGGCAACGCGCCGGACGCGGATGTTGTGCCGCAGCCCCAGACGCCCGATGCCGGATCGCCGCAAAGGACGCTGCGATGGTTCACTGCGCCGCAACGCGATCGCGATGGGCGATAGTGCCGGCGCTGGATGCAGCCTGACAACCGATCGGATTTTTCTCACGACGCATTACTGAGGTGGGACTTTACGAAAACGACATCCGCTTTGCGCCTGATGTCAGCCACAGAGAACTACTCTGCCGGTGCCCGCGAGCAGACATCGCTGTTCTTCCAGAACCGAACCGTCTGCTCTCGGCTTCAAAGGCGCAATGCACGAAGTCACTAGGGCGGCATTCCCGCCATCTTCAGAGCCTCGACATACTTTTTCCGGTCTTCGGGTCGTCGGAACGGCGGCAGCACGTCAGCAATATTTACAAGCCGCAGCGCAGGAGCGACCTTCGCATGGCGCTCGATCGTCTCCTTCGCTTGACCTGATCGCCCGGCTAGGGCGTGGCTGGCGGCAGCAACGCGTAACGCGCTTGCGTAGTTGGGTTGCTGTCGAAGCGCCCGCTCCGCCCACAGCAACGCGTCGTCGTAGTGGCCGGCACAGAAGTGGGCCAGCGCGGTGCAGAACTGCCAAGAGTAAATTCGCAGATCGAGCGGACTGAGGCGCATTGCGCGCGCGGCGTGCTCAATTCCCTTGTCCGGTTGGCCCAAACACGTCTTGACCCAGCTGCTGTAGCCCCACGCCAGAGCCAGGTTTGGGTTGAGCGCAAGCGCTTCGTCGAGGCGGGCCGCGGCCTCTTCAATGTCGCCACCGACATAGCCAAGCACGTAGCCGCCAAACGAAAGCGCAATGGCATCGTCGCGACCGAGGTCGATCGCTCTAGAAGCAAATCCAAGCGCCTCCTCGACTTCCTGCGTGCGATCGACCATCCAGCCATTGCTCTTCCGAGTGGAATAGCATCGCGCGGCTCTGGCGTGGGCGAGTGCGAACTCCGGGTCGCGGGCGATCGCTTGATTGAAAAGCCACAGCGCTTCCTCGCCAGCGGCCTTGGTGATCGTCCGGTCGAAGGTAGCAAGCCCGCGTAGATAGTAGTCATAGGCTTCAAGGCTCTCCGTCGGCTTGCGTCTGGCGCGCTCGATCTCGGCCTGCTCCATTTTCGGCGCGATTGCCCCGACGATGCTCGATGTGATCTGGTCCTGCAGATCGAACACCTCCGCCAGCGCGCCATCGAAACGGTCGGCCCACAAATGTGCCCCTGTCGAGGAATCGATGAGCTGGGCTGAAATGCGCAGCCGTTCGCCAGATCGGCGCACGCTGCCCTCAACCACATACCGAACACCCAGCTCGCGCCCTACCTTCTTCACGTCAACGGCGCGGCCTTTGTACGCAAAGCTCGAATTGCGGGCGATGACCAGCAAGTGGCGAAAGTGAGCGAGCGCTGTGACTATGTCTTCAACGACACCATCTGCAAAATATTCCTGCTCCGCATCGCCGCTCATGTTCTGAAACGGCAAGACCGCAACTGATGCCTGGTCGCGCTGGCTGGCAAGCGCCCGCGGCTCGATGCGAAGTGACCCTTCCAATCTAACCTGAAACACGCGTACCGGGTGCTTGATGTTTTTCAATTTCCGCTCGCCGAGATCCTCGAACGCAAGACCCAAACGGTCACCGACTTCATGGCGCACCGAAGACGAGACTACGATTCCGCCGGGCTCCGCCATGCTCTCAAGCCGAGCGGCGACGTTAACTCCATCGCCGAAGATATCGTCGTCCTCGACGATCACGTCGCCGAGGTTGATCCCGATCCGGAAGTCGATCCGGCGATCGCCCGGCTCGCCCTCGTTGCGGCTGGCCATGCCGCGTTGGATCGCTGCCGAGCAGGCCACCGCATTGACTACGCTGGGGAATTCTACAAGCATCCCGTCGCCCATCAGCTTGACGACGCGCCCCCGATGCTCGGCAATGCTGCCGTCGAGGAATTCCTTGCGATGGGCGTTAAGCGCCGCCAGGGTGCCGGCCTCGTCGACGCCCATCAGCCTAGAATAGCCGACCACGTCGGCGGCAAGGATAGCGGTAAGGCGGCGCTCCATAGAACAAGCCTGGCTTAGTTAATCGGAGCAGCCTAGCGCGTTTCACCACGGTGGCTAGCCGGATTCGGGAATCTGTCGACCTCACGCTCGGTCGTCCGCATTGCTGTTCTTACTGGCCCTGCAGCATGTGCAGGGGCAAAGCATGTATATTCGGAGCTTAAGGGCAGCGCGACAGCCAAAAGCGGACGTTCAGCTTGCGGCCCCCAAAACAGAACGCCCTGTTTCTCGCAGGATCTGCATCCGGCTCGAGATTTTTCCCCTAGGTATCGGCGGTGCAGGGGGCTAGCATAGGGATCACTGGGGGTGTGCGATGACAGCTGTCTCGATACGCCGGGCGGACTTCATGATGGTCCTGGCCTATGCCTCGGACCTCGCCACAGGCCATTCTCGCGACTTCGCGCTGAAATCCTGCGTGCTTGCAATGCGGATCGCCGAGCTTGCGGGGGTTTCCGATGAGGTTCGGCGCAGCGCCTACCATCAGTCGATGCTGCGCTATGTCGGCTGCAATGCCGACACGGACCTTCTGGCGGCCACGTTCGGCGACGAAATCGCGCTGCGCCAGGATCTTGTCGGTCTCGACATGGGCAATCGAGCGGAACTGGGCAGGGTCTTCGTGCAGGCCTTCAAGCGATTCTACTACGATCTCGAGCCTGACGCGCAGGCCAGGGCGATCGAGGCCGCGATGTCGCAGGCGCTCGCGGTGGCGCGCCCGGTGCTCATCGCGCATTGCGAGGTCGCGCAGCGGATCGGCGAGCGGCTCGGCCTGTCCGACGAGATCCGGCGCAATCTCGGGCAGATCTACGAACGCTGGGACGGCAAGGGCTTGCCGCGCGGGCTGAGTGGCGAGGATGTCCTGCCCGCCGTGCGCCTGATCACATTGGCGCAGGACGCGATTGCGCTCAGCGATGCCGTCGGCATCGACGGGATGGCCGAAACCGTGGCCAGCCGCGGCGACGGTCCATACGAAGCGGAACTGGCCCGGCTCGTCTCGGCCAACGCGGCGGTGCTGATGGAAGGCATCGGCGCGACGGTCGAACGCGAGACCATCCTGGCGCTCGAGCCGGATCCGCCGGTGACGCTGGACGAGGGGGCTTGCGACGAGGCGTTCCTGGCCATAGCCGACATGATCGACATGCGCATGCCGTTTACGCAGGGCCATTCGAGGATGGTGTCGGAACTGGCCGCGGGTGCGGGCAAGCGGATCGGGCTGCCCGCCCCTGATGTTCGCGCGCTGCGCTGGTCGGGCTGCATCCACGACATTGGCGAACTGGTGGTGCCGGTGGCGACCTGGATGCGCAACGGTCCGCTGTCGGTGCGCGAACGCGACGCGGCACAGCTGCACGCCTATTACGGCGAGCGGGCCCTGGCCTCGTTCGGTCGCGAGGGCGAGGCGATGGCAGCCCTCGTGCTTCGCCATCACGAGCGCCTGGATGGCTCGGGCTATCACCGCAAGGTCGGCGGCTCGGACCTGTCCCCGGCGGCAAGGATCCTGGCCGCCGCAGAAGCCTTCCAGACGTCGCGAGAGGAACGTCCGCACCGCAAGGCGCTGTCCAGCGAGGCGGCGGCGGCGCAGCTGCGCGCCGCCGTGCGTGACGGCTGTATCTGCCCCGACGCCGCCGAGGCCGTATTGTCCTTCGCCGGGCAGCCATCGCGGCGGGCCGTGCCGCGAGCGCTGGCCGGAATGACGCCGCGCGAGGTCGAGGTGCTGCGCGTGATCGCCGCCGGACTTACGGCGAAGGAAGTGGCCCGAAAGCTCGACATCTCGCCCAAGACCGCGGACCACCATATCCAGAGCGTCTATGCCAAGATCGGCGTGACCACCCGTGCCGCGGCCGCGCTCTACGCGGTCGAGCACGGCCTTGTCCGACCAGGCGAAACGCCGGCATAGGGAATCCACCCCATGCGCGCCCGCTCCAGGGCGCGCATCGTGATCCCGTCGACAGGCCAATGACGGCCGCAACCGACAGGAGGAAATCAGATGCTGCTCGCAACGACCAAAGTGGCTGATATCGATCACTTCATCCGTATCTTTTCGACCAAGGGCGCCGACAAGCGCCGGCTGCACGGCTCGAACGGCGCGACCGTCTTCCGCGACCCCAGCGAGCCCGACCGCGTCTGGGCGATCTTCGACTGGGACGCCGAGGGCTGGAAGAATTTCGTGTCCGATCCGGAGGTGCCAGCGATCCTGCAGGAAGCCGGCCATGTCGGCAAGCCGCAGGCGGCACTGCTGCTCGGCCACTACGAGGCCTGATGTCCCGCACCGGGCGCCGCCTGCCGCCAGGCGGCGCGCCCCCGACGAACCCCAAGATTTGGAGAAATCAAATGGATCCGAAACCCATCAAGATCGGCCTTGTCGCCGAACTCACCGGCCCATTGTCTTTCATGGGCGTCGCAAATGCGAACCTCACCACCATGCTTGTCGACGACATCAACGCCAAAGGCGGCTTGCTCGGCCGGCCGGTGGAACTCGTCATCGAGGATGGCGAGACCACGGACAGCGTTGCCAAGGCAAGGGCCGCGAAACTGGTCGACGTCGACAAGGTCGACGTGGTCGTCGGCGGCATCTACAGTTCGACCCGCCTGGCCATCAAGAGCGAGGCGGTCACCCGGGGCAGGACGCTCTACATCTACACCGAACAGTATGAGGGACAGGAAAACGATCCGCTGATCTTCTGCACCGGGCCCGTGCCCGCCCAGCAGGTCGAGCCGCTGATACCATGGCTCATGAACAGCACCGGCGCGAAGCGGTTCTATTTGCCGTCGGCCGACTACATCTGGCCCCATTTGCTGAACAAGGCGGCGAGCCGGGCGGTGCGCGCCAATGGCGGCGAGATCGTCGGCGAGGAGTATTTTCCGCTGGACACCGTCGATTTCCGGCGGACGGTGCAGCAGATCATGGCGAGCGGCACCGACGTGGTTTTCAACACCATCGTCCCGCCGGGCCTGACGCCGTTTCTCGAAGAGTTGCACAAGGCGGGTTTCGGCAAACGCGGCGGCAAGATCGTCTGCACCTACTTCGACGAGAACTTCTTCAATCTGGTGCCATCCGATCAGATCGAGGGCCTCTACAGCTGTCTCGACTACTACCAGGAACTCGACGAACCGTTCGGTCGCGCGCTGTTGCGCCGCTACGGTGAACGGTTCCCCGGTGGGGCTACGCTCACCGCGGGCAGCGGATGCACCGGGCACTACCGGGCGATCAAGATGTGGGAAGCGGCGGTGAAGGAAGCGGGCAGTGCCGAGCGGGACGCGGTCATCCGGGCGCTCGATCACGCCCGCATCAGCGAGGGACCGGGTGGCCCGGCCGAAATGGTCCCCGGCCAGCACCATGTTCGCATGAACATGTACATCGCGCAGGCGCAGGGCGGTCGGTTCCGGGTTGTCAAGAATTTGGGTTCGATCGATCCCAACGAGCGCGCGCTCAGCGACGAACTGGGGTAACTGGCGGCGTCGGAACGGACAGTCCGCATCCGGCGCGGTCTTTGAAAGTGATTGGCTTTGTCACCAGAGCAGCGGGCCTTGCCGCTCGCTCCCGGCTCATGACCCCTGGCCGTACCGGAGCAGTTTGAAGCAGTCGCCGCTGCCCGACTTCGCCTGCGACAACACCGGTTTTGACCCGTCGAGCCATTCCTGATGCGACCTGGCATCGGCCTCGATCCCATTGACCGGGGCCGCGCCGACGAAGCCGCGCCCTTGGCTGAACAGCCAGCAGGCGCGGGCCAGATGCTGCCTGGAGCGCTGGCGCAGCAGATCGGCATCGTAGAAGATGTCGAGCACCTCCCGCTTGACCCGGCTCTCCTTTTCCGAGTCGGCGACCGCTGCCTCCGGCGGATCGCCGCCGATCGTGTCCCGCAGGTCCTTGTAGTCGAGGGCGAGCTGGGTGGTGGCGTATTTGATCTCGCTCTCGTCGCGCACGATGTCGAACCACAGCCTGGAATCCAGCTCGTTGACGACGAAAGAGGATTCGAAATCGCGCGACAGGTTCAGCACCTCGAAGTCCGCGAGATCGACGTCGCGCTCGACCAGCAGGATCCTGGCCGCCTGTTTGCCGAGCTCTGTCCCGTGGAGGCTGACGGCGGTGTTCTTGCCGCCGAGCTGGGGGCTGAGATAGGGTCCGCCTTCATCCAGCAACTCGTCGAATTCTTCCAGCGACTGCATCACCGGCGCGCCGCGGGCAATGCGCGCGGCGAGTTTGGCGAGAACCTGCTGCAGCTCGGTCTCGCGCCGGCGCTGGTCCTGATAGTTTTGCTGGAAGAAGAAGATGAACAGCGACACGCCGATGCCGATCAGGATCACGCCCAGCTGTGAGAAGATGTTGCGATAATATTCGAGCAGCTTTTCGCGATGGCGCACGTCGTTGCGCACGCTGTGGGCGACGCCAAGATTGACGATCAGCGACAGGATCAGCAGCCCGGTGCCGACCAGGATGAGGCCGCCAATGAGGAGGTAGCCATGACCCGTGCTGAAATCCATCCGCTTATCCCAAGACCCCGCGCAGAATACTGCTATTTTGCTTCAAGACCTACGGTTTCGTCGGCGATGGGGTCGATGGCGGCGAGAGACCCATGATGGGCGCGGACCGATGGCCGCATCCCTACAGATTGGCCTCGGCGAAGATGTGCGCGGCCCAATCGAGGAAGACGCGCAGGCGCGGCGAGAGCTGGCGGTTCTGCGGGTAGAGCGCCGATAGCGGCGTCGGCGAGGGCGGGCAGTCGGCCAGCACTTCGACCAGCGTGCCCTGGGCAAGGTCCTTCTCGAAGCGATAGCGCGGCGCCTGGATGAGGCCGAGGCCGAGCCGCGCCAGATCGGCGGCGGTGTCGGAATTGTTGGCAGCGACGCGGCCCGGCAGCCTGATCTCGCGGGTCTTGCCGTTGACGGTGAATTCGAAGGGCAGCACCTCGCCGGTGCGCGACGAGACGAAGCCCACGGCCTGATGGCCGTCGAGCGCGTCGGGGGAGGCGGGCACGCCGTGACGTTCGAGGTAGGCGGGGCTGGCGCAGGTCATCTCGCGGATCATCCCCAGCCGGCGCATGATCATGCCGCTGTCGGGCGGCTCGCCGACGCGGATGACGCAATCGACGCCCTCACGCACGAGGTCGACCAGCCGGTCGCTCTGGCCGATCTGCAGGTCGATGCGGGGGTAGCGCGCAAGAAACTCCGGCAGGCGCGGCAGCAGGAAGGTGCGGGTGAGCAGCGTGCTGGCGTCGATGCGCAGCAGGCCGAAGGGCTCGGCCTTGCGGAAGGCGGCTTCCGCGTCCTCGATCTCGGCCAGGATCGACAGGCAGCGCCGGTAATAGGCCTCGCCGTCCTGCGTGGCGTTCACCTGCCGCGTCGTCCGCTCCAGCAGACGTGCGCCGAGATGTTCCTCGAGCCGGCGGATCGCTTCCGTCGCGGTTGAGCGCGGCAGGCCGAGATCGGCGGCGGCAGCGGTGAAACTGCGCCGCTCGAGCACGCGAACGAAGAGCCGCATCGTGTCCAGGCGATCCATAGCCTTTGTTCGCAGTTTCCGAATAGTGATGTCAAGTGACGGCTGATTATCCAAAAGGAGGCTGCATCTATATCCGTGTCACCAGCAACACGGAGAGACTCCCATGACAAACCAGCAGACAAAGACGGGCGACCCAATCAGAACCGCGATCGTGACCGGCGCTTCCAAGGGCATCGGTGCGGCGATCGCGCAGCGGCTCGCCGGCGACGGCTTCGCCGTCGTCGTCAACTATGCACGGGGCCGCACCGAGGCCGAAGCGGTCGTCGGCGCGATCGAAGCCGAAGGCGGCAAGGCGATCGCCGTGCAGGCCGACATCGCCGACCCCACCGGCATCGCCACCCTTTTCGATGCCGGCGAAAAGGCGTTCGGCGGCGTCGACATGCTGGTCAACAATGCCGGCATCATGAAGCTGTCGCCGATCGCGCAGACCGACGATGCGTCCTTCGACGCGCAGATCGCGGTCAATCTCGGCGGCGTGTTCCGGGGCATGCGCGAGGGCGCGAAACGCCTTCGCGACGGTGGCCGCATCGTCAATTTCTCCAGCAGCGTCGTCGGCTTCCTGCAGCCGGGCTACGGCGTCTACGCCGCCACCAAGGCGGCCGTCGAGGCGATGACGCATATCCTGGCCAAGGAGCTTGGCGGGCGCCGCGTCACGGTCAATGCCGTGGCGCCCGGCCCGGTCGAGACGGCGCTGTTCATGGACGGCAAGAGCCCGGCGCAGATCGAGGCCATCGGCAAGATGATCCCGCTCGGCCGGCTCGGCCAGCCCGACGACATTGCCGGCGTGGTCTCGTTCCTGGCCGGACCGGACAGTGGCTGGGTCAACGGACAAATCATCCGTGCCAATGGCGGCGCGATCTGAGGAGGCTGACATGCAACAGACAATCCTGATCACCGCGTGCGCGCAACTCCTGGAACGGATCGGCCTTGCCGACCTGCTCCATCCCAAAGCCTGAAAACCCAATCCCAACAGAAAGGAAACGATCATGCCATTCGCCAACATCAAGCTGCCGCAGGCGGCACTTTCCAAGGCGCAGAAGGAAGACCTCATCCATCGGACCACAGCCATGTTCGTCGACTTTTTCGGCGAAGGCGTGCGGCCCACCACGATGGTGCTGGTCGAGGAGATCGCCGACGGCGGCTATGGCCGGGCCGACGAAGTGTTCGTCATACCGGAAGCCTATCGCGCCAAGGAGTAGGCGCGCGCTGTCTCGGGCCGCTTGTTTCCCCCTAAATGGGGCGAGGGGCCCAGGTCTTGCAGCGCCGCGCCGCCCCACTGGACCGAAGGTCCGGGTGCTGGCGCTACCCTTGGAAGACTTGGGTTCCTCACCCAAGAAGGGGCGAGATCATCCTCAATCCCTCCTGGACATTCCGACCCAGTCAGCCGCCACCTCGGCAAACAGCCAGTCGCGGAACGCCCTGATCTTCTTCTGCCGCAGCGCGCCGTCGGGATAGACGAGATAGTAGCTGGCCGCCGATTTCAGCGCGAGGTCGAAGGGCCGCACCAGCCGCCCCGCCGCGAGGTCGGCCGAGACCAATGCGCTGCGGCCGAGCAGCACGCCTTCGCCATGCACGGCGGCCTCGACGGCGAAGGTGGCGGAATCGAAGCGCACGCCGCGCTTGGGGTCGATGCCGTCGACTCCGGCCTGTTGCAGCCATGTCGCCCAGTCGATGCGAAAGGCGTCATGGATCAATTTGTGGTGCCTGAGGTCCTCGGGCCGGCGCAGCGGATGTTCGCCTTGCAGCAGTTCCGGGCTGCAGACCGGGAAGACCTCCTCGTCAGCGAGAAATTCCGCCATCACGCCGGTGTAGCCGCCCTTGCCGTAGCGGATGGCGATGTCGATGCCGTCGCTGACGAAATCGGCCAGCACGCCCGAGGTCGCCAGCCGCACGTCGATATCGGCATTGGCGCGGTGGAAGCGATGCAGCCTCGGCACCAGCCAGCGGCCGGCGAAGCCGTCCGACGTCGAGACGCTCAGGATGCGCGTCGAGCGGTCGGGCGTGGCGGCGATGGTGGCGGCGGCGATCCGGTCGAGCGCCTTGCCGACCTCGACCGCATAGGCCGCGCCCACGGCGGTCAGGCGCACGGATCGCGTTCCCCGATCGAACAGCTGGATGCCGAGCCTGTCCTCGATGTTGCGGATGGCGCGGCTGACCGCGCCATGGGTGAGGTTGAGCTCGTCGGCCGCCCTGGAGAAGCTCAGATGCCGGGCGGCGGCGTCGAACGCGGGCAGGGCGGTGAGGGGCGGCAATCGTCGCGGCATGATCTCAACCTGTGAGTGTTGCTCACAAATCCTGCACAAAGAGTCGTTTGTCGTCCAGCCCGGAAATGCCCAGTATCAGGACGTACCGCGCATCGATGTCGACCTTTCCGGTTCCCTGATGCGTTCAAAGACCAACGATATGTGTGAGCGATCGTCATGCTCGCCCGATGGGCGGCACCGGCACGCTTGCGCCCTGACGAACATCGGAGACAGACAATGACCTCGACCCTTGGACCCATCGGCGCCGCGATGAGCGGCCTTGCCACGCGCAGCACGGCGGCATTCGAGCGCCGCCGCGTGCTGCGCCGGATTTCCCGGTTTTCCGACCGCCGCCTGCAGGACATCGGCCTGCAGCGCGACTGGGACGGTTCGATCTTGCACAATGGGAGGGGGATATGACCAGCACCCTGATCATCGGCGCGACGGGGCTTCTGGGCAGCGAAATGGCCAAGGCCAGCGCGCGCAATGGCGACAGCCTGCATGTCCTGGTTCGGGCAGCCACTTCAGCCAACGAAGAGCGGATGCGGCCGCTCAGGGAATTGGGCGCGACGGTGCATGTCGGCGATCTCGACGATTATGACAGCCTTGTGCGAGCCGTCGGCAAGGTCGACCGCGTCATCAGTTCGGTGCATGTCGGTTCGGCCAGCGAGATGACGCTGGTGCGCGCCGTCAGGGATGTCGGCGTCTCCCGCTTCGTGCCCTCCGCCGGCTTCGGCCTCGACTTTGCCGCCGCCGCCCCCGGCACGATCGCGCCGCTCGACATCAAGAGGGCCGTGTTCGACGCGGTCAGGGAGGCGGATCTGCCCTATACGGTGATCTACACCAACGGCTTCTTTTCCACCTGGGTGGCGACGCTGGGCGACCTGACGCGCTTCGGTTCGGCCGTGCTGCCGCCGGACGAGGTTACGCTCTATGGCGATGGCAATGTGCCGGCGACCTTCGTCAGCGAGAAGGACATCGCCGCCGTCACCATGCGGGCGCTGGCGGATCCCGCCGCTGTCCGCACGGAGATCCGCATCGCGCGAAACAGGATCACGCAGGGCGCGATGATCGATCTGTGGCGCCGGGTCAGCGGCCGCTCGCCGCGCGTCGTGAAGATGAGCGCGCAGGAGCTGGAGGGGTTGATCGCCGCGGTCCCCGGCCTCGGTCTGCTGCGGGCCTTCTGGATCCGTGGCGAGACCGCGCTTGAAACGGACACTCCGGAGGCGGGTGCGCTTTATCCGGAGCTGAGGTTCGAGAGCATTGAGAGTGCTTTTGTGGCGATGGCGGCGGGAACGGCTGTGTGATCAGGTTGTGCGTCACGAACCTGGTTCTGCAAGCCTTGCGCCAGGCCCCCACTGGACCGAGGTTCCGGGTGGGGTCTGCGCGGTGCTGCAACACCTAGGTTCCTCCCCCCATGCCGCAAGACAATCTGCGACAAGCGCGGTTGTTGACGGAAGCCTACTTACGGCCGATAGGTCCGCGCGACCACTCCGAGACCTGCAATGACCGACCTCAAAGATGCAACCCGCGCCCCCGACTGGCAGGACGATGTCCGCCAGGGCGTGCGCCATGTGCGCGACCTCGACCGCCTGCCGCTGTCGCCGGCCGAGCGCGCAGCAGCTCAGGCGGCGGCCGCACTGCACAAGGTGCGTGCGCCAAAAGCCTATCTCGACCTGATCGACTGGAATGACCCGGCCGATCCGATCCGAGCGCAAGTCATCCCGTCACTGGGCGAACTGGAGGAGGTGGAGGGCGAGCTTGGCGATCCGATCGCCGACCATGAGTTCAGTCCGGTGCCGCGATTGACGCACCGCCATGCCGACCGGGTGCTGCTGTTCCCGACCTATCAATGCGCGGTCTACTGCCGGTTCTGCTTCCGCAAGGAATCGCTGACCTCGATCGGCCGCGGCTATACGCGCGAGGCGCTCGAGCCGGCGCTGGCCTATATCGCGGATCATCCCGAGATCCGCGAGGTGATCCTGACCGGCGGCGACCCGCTGTCGCTGCCCGACAAGGCCCTGGCCGAAATCTTCGCGCGCATCGAGGCGATCCCGCATGTGCGGCTGCTCCGCATCCACACGCGCGTGCCGGTGGCGCTGCCGTCGCGCATCACAACCGGGCTGGTCGCTGTGCTGCAGGGCCGGCTGATGGTCACGGTCGTCACCCATTTCAACCACGCGCGGGAGATCACGCCCGCGACCGAGGTGGCATGCCGGATCATGCGGCAGGCGGGCTTCGTGCTGCTCAACCAGAGCGTTCTGCTCAAGGGTGTCAACGACAGTGTCGAAGTGCTGGAGGAGCTCTGCCGCGAGCTGATGTACCGGCTGGGCGTAAAACCCTACTACCTGCACCATGGCGACCTGGCGCGCGGCATGGCGCACCGGCGCACCACGATCGCGCAGGGCCAGGCGCTGGTGGAAGCGCTGAGGGCACGCCTGTCGGGCATCTGCAATCCCGTCTATGTGCTCGACCTGCCGGAAGGCGGCGGCAAGGTGCCGATCGGGCCATGTCCTATCGAGGGCCGCGACGGGGAGAGCTGGCGGATACGCGGGCAGGACGGCGCGGTGAGGATCTATCGGGAGATTGTCGGCGAATAGATCCGCGCTATTGCCCGACAAACGCCAACACGACCACGCGCGGGGCGACGCAGTAGGCGAGGCTGAGCATGCGGCCGGTCTTCGTCGTCGCGCGGCCGGCATCGAGGTCCACGGCGATATCCTCGTAGCCCAGCACCTGGCGATCGAGCGGAAAGGCTGCCTTGTAGACCGCCTCCTTGGCGGCAAACAGGATGCGGCCGGCAAGTCGCGGATCCGCCGCGCCGGTGCGATCCGCGGCGGTTGCAACGATCGCGAAAATGTCGTCGGGCAAGGGTTCGGCGGGCTCGACGTCAATGCCGAGAGAGACGATACCGCCGACAGGCGCGACCGCCGCGACGGCCATGTCGTCGTCATGGGCGAGCGAGCCAATTATCCCGTCCGGCCAGACCGGAGCGCCGGATGGCGCGCGTGGGATGGCGAGGTCGCTGATGCCGGCATCGGCCAGCAGCCGGTGCGCGATCCAGCGGGCGGCGCCGCTGGCGCGCCGCATGGCCGGCCGGCGCGCGGGGATGGAGCGCGCTTCCTCGGGCAGCAGATGGGTCTCGTCCGCATCGCCTATCACCCGGCATCCGGTCCGGACGCTCCGCGGCGCGATTGCCGCCATCGCCTCGGCCAGCGCGGCTTCAGGGGAGGGCGGCCGGGTCAATGGTCATCCCTTCGCCAGGACGAGGTCGGCGATCATTTCTCCGTCCTCGTCGAGCCCTTCTTCCACGAAACCGGCGGTGCGATAGAGCTGGCGTGCCGCTTCATTCTCCGGTTCGTAGCAGATCGAGACGTGCCTGACGTGACCGAGCCCGCCGATCTCGTGCAGCACCGCGCGCAACGCGGCCTTGCCGTAGCCTCTGCCCTGCCAGGCGCGGTCGATCATGAAGCGGTAGATGCGCGCCTCGTCGTCATCTTCCGGCGCGTCGTACATCAGGAAACCGACGAGGCGATCCCCGGCCATGATTGCGCGGGGCCGCGCGTCCTCGTCGGATTGGGACTCCTCCAGCGACTCTGCATTGCCGGCGACAAAATCCATCTGCTCCGGCGCCAGTTCCAGCGACGCGACCAAGGCCCGATTGGCCTTGGTCACCGGGGCGAGACGGATTTCTCCGGCCCTCAAGCCGACGCCTTGGCGCCGTCATTCGTGACCGGGATCACGAAGCGATGCAACTTGGCCGGGTTGCCGCGCCAGATCGAGTAGGGCTCCAGTTCCTCGCCCTTCATCACGAAGGAATCGGTGTCGGCCACCGAGCCTTCGCCCATCACGACGCCGTAATGGACAAAGGCGGACGGTCCGAGCGTGCAGCCCTTGCCGATGCGGATATAGTCGGACTTGAACGCGCCTTCCTCCAGCGAGTGAGCCTGGATGACGCAGCCCTCGTTGAGCGTGACATCATCGCCGATCTCGACCAGGGAGCGCTCGGTGAGGTTGGCTCCGCCATCATAAACCCGCTTGCCGACCTTGACGCCCAGCATGCGCAGGATCATCGGCCGGAAAGGCGTGCCGGAGAACAGGCGCACGATCGGAGAATCGGCAAGCTTCCAATGGCGTTCGTGGCGCCAGAAGGCGACGTCGTAGATCGTCGTCATCTGCGGCTTCAGCCTGCCGAAGCCAAGGCTTGCCCGCTCGACAAGGATGTAGAACGGAATGGTGATCGCCGAGGTCAGGAGCACGGCGGCGAAGAGAGCGACTTCAGCCCATTCGGTGTAGTAGTTCAGCGCCCGGTCCCAGATCGCCAGCGTGGCGAACAGCATGACCCATTGCGTGGCCATGAACAGGAGGATCGTCACCGCGTTGTGCAGGTTCTTGTGCGGGATGCGCTGGCGTCGGTCCGCCTCGTCGACGCCGGCGATGAGTTCCTTGTCGCGATTGACCATGCGCGGGATTTCAAAGGCAGGCGAACCCAGCAGCCCGACATTCTCGCGCACCGGCCCATCGATGGGGATCATCACCTTGGTGCCAAGCAGGACGTTGTCGCCCGTGCGTCCATCCGGCGGGTAATAGATGTTGTTGCCGAGATAGTTGCGTTCGCCGATGCGCGTCCGCTCGAGCCGGAACGCGGAGGCGGATTTGTGCATGTTGATCATGAACAGGCCGTCCGACACCATGGTCTCGGTGCCGATCTCGCACAGAAGCGGGTTTTCGTGCTGCTGGTTGGAGCCGAAATTGGAGCCGGTCTGCACCACCTTGTTGAGGTTCCAGCCGATGGCGCGCATGTAATAGACGATTGCCGAACTGTCGCCGAACAGCAGCCCCAGCACGCGGGAATTGCTGGTGAACTCGGTGGCGGCCTGCAGCCAGTAGCGGAAGCCGTAAAGCGTGTAGGTGCGGCCGGGTTTCAGGATCACGCTGAGCAGGCGCGGCAGCACCGTCGCGGCGATAAAAGCCGTGGCGATATAGCCGAAAAGCGTGACCGTGGTGCCGACGGCGACCACGCCGATCGTCTCCTGGTAGTCGTCGCCGACATTTTCCCAATAGCTGTGGAACAGCAGCGGCAGCGGGATGACAATGGCAAACAGCCCGATCAGCTGGACCGCCTCGAAGAGGAAGCGCCGGATGTCGGAAGGGTTTTCGTTGCGTACCTTGCAATAGTCCGCCGTGGTCGGCACGGCCGGCGAGCCATGCCAGTGTTCGCCATCGGGGATGCTCTGCCCGCGCTGCAGCGAGGACGAATGGCCGAGCTGGGCGCCGTCGCCGATCGACGTGTCGATGTCGAGCGTCGAGCCGACGCCGACGAAGGCATCGCGGCCGATGGTCAGCGGTCCCATGTGGATGTAGCCGGACTGCGCGCGAAAGCCGAGGATCAGCGATTCCTTGCGCAGGATGGTGTTGGCGCCAATCGAGATCAGATCCGTACAGACCGGTACGGATTTGGATTCGATGACGGCGTTCTTCCCGATCCTGGTTCCCAGCATCTGCAGATAGAAGCTGTAGAGCGGGCTGCCGCGGAACAGCACGACAGGGGCGGTGCGGATCAAGGTCTTGACCACCCAGAAGCGGTAGTAACGCAGGCCCCAGATGGGGAACGCCTCCGCCTTCCAGCGGCCGATCAGCACCCATTTCGCCAGGACGGCAAAGCCCGTCATGCCGAAGAACACGCCGGCCGAGAGCGCCACGCACCTGGTATAGAGCTGCAGCGGATCGTCGAGCGTGTCATACATCCAGTTGAGGCCGATGTTGAGCGCCCACAGGCCCGCGTAGCTGTAGACCGCGTAGAACAGCAACTGCGCCATTCCACAGGTCCAGTAGGCAAGATTCGATGCCTGGCGGGTGAGGACAGGCTCGTTGGCGGCGGTCGTCACCTCTTCCGAGACGCTCAGGTGCTTGGCCAGGCGCGCCACCGTCGGATGGAGATAGATGTCGCGCATGGACGTCGTCGCCCATTCCTTGCGAGTGCGCACGCGCGCGCAGAAATGCGCCATCAGCAGGGAGTTGGCGCCGAGATCGTCGAAGAAATTGTCCTCGACCGAGACCTCGTCGAATTTCAGCACCGCGGCCAGGGCCTCGGCCAGGAAGCGCTCGTCGTCATTGCCGGGGGCAACCATCTCCCGGTCGGCGGAAAGCCGCACGCTTGTCGGCTTCGGCAGCTGGCGAAGGTCCACCTTGTTGGAGACCGTCATCGGGATCGCGGGCAGTTCCTCGAGATAGGAAGGCACCATGTAGTCCGGCAGGCGACGCTTCATCGTCTGGGCGAGATCGGCGCGCGAGAGCGCCGGCTGGCCGGCCTTGGGCGCGTAGTAGGCGACGAGTTCGACGCGGCCGGGCTCGATCTCCCAGGTGGTGACGGCCGCCTGCGCGATCTCCGGCTGGTCCAGCAGCACCGCCTCGATCTCGCCGAGCTCGATGCGATAGCCGCGGATCTTGACCTGGGTGTCGATGCGCCCGGCATATTCGATCTCGCCATCGCCGTTGATCCGGCCAAGGTCGCCCGTGCGGTAGATGCGCTGCGACGGGTTGTTCGGCAGGCCGATGAAATCGGCGATGAACTTCTGTTCCGTCAGGTCTTGCCTGTTGAGGTAGCCGACCGCGAGCCCGATGCCGGCAATGCCGATCTCGCCCAGTTCACTGGGCTCGGCCAGTTCCGGCAGCGACGGGTCGAGGATGACGATGGAATAGGTGGGCAGCGGCGCGCCGATGGTGACGGGCTTGTCCGGCGTCAGCGCGCCCATCGTAGCCGTGACGGTCGCCTCGGTCGGGCCATAGGTGTTGAGGATCTGCCGGCCCGGCGTCGACCAGCGCACCACCAGATTGTGCGGGCAGGCCTCGCCGCCGACCAGCAGCGTGCGCAGGCTGGGCACATCCGATGTCATCGACGACAGCAGCGTCGGGCTGCAGGCCATGCAGGTGATTTCATGGTATCGCAGGAAATCCGCCAGTTCCTCGCCGACGAGCGGCATCTGGCCGGGCGCGGGCACCACGGTCGCGCCGGCGACGAACGGCACCCAGATCTCCTCGGAGGAAAAGTCGAAGGCAATCGTCATGCCCTGGTAGACGCGATCGCCCGGCCTGTAGCCATAGGATGCGGCGGCGACCCGGATGAAGTTGACGAAGCTCTGGTGCCGGATGGCCACGCCCTTCGGCCTGCCGGTCGTTCCCGACGTGTACAGGATGTAGCAAATGTCTTCCGCCGGCGCCTTTTGCGGCTTCAGCGGCGCGCTGGACTGTTTGGCGATCTCGGCGGCGGCGCTGTCGATCAGCACATGGGGGACCGGCAGCTGGTCGGCCCGCGACGCATAGGTGGCGATGGTGACGATCAGGCTGACGCTGGCGTCTTCGATGATGAGCGCCATGCGCTCTTGCGGAAAGGCGCTGGCCAGCGGCACGAAGGCGGCCCCCGCCTTCACGACGGCAAGCAAGGCGACATAGGTCTCCGCCGACCGGTCGAGAATGAGCCCGACCCGGTGGCCCGGCCGCACGCCGCGCTTGATCAGCACACGGGCGAACTGGTTGGCGCGGCTGTCCAGCTCCTGATACGTCCAGACATTTCCGTCGGAGATCACCGCCGGCAAGGTGGCGAATGTTGCGGCGAGCTCTTCGAAGAAGGTGTCGAGCCGCTCGTCGGGCTGGCCTGCGCGGGCGAAATCGGCGCCGGTCAGAATCTGGGCATGCGCGGCCCGCTGAGCAGCCCTTACAAGGGTATCGACGCCCGCCAGGCCATTTTGGGCCAGCCCGCTTTCGGGCTCCGCGCCCGGTCGTGCCATGTCCCTGTCCAGGCTGGCAAAGTCGACACCGTAATCCATTTCCATACTTTCTCGTCCTGGCCGCGCATCGCCCGGCTGTTCATGCCGCCGTTCGAGCAGGCATTTTCGGCAGTGCCGCTGCTGCAATTTGACCCTTGTCGATGGCGGACCGAAAGTTCCGAAAAGGAAGTCCCCACAGTCCCCCGCGGGATGGTTATGCCATCCGATCTTTTCGCCAGTTTTTCCGAATTGTTGAAACTTGTTTCTGAATTGTGTCTGAGCGCTCCTCCTGCCTTGCCCTTGAAGGTCTTTTCCGGAGGTGATGCCGCCGCCTTTCACCCAGATCCTGTCTGGCCGCGCCCCTTGAATCCCCGCCTCTCAAAAAAATCTCACCACCCCCGGGAATAAAGCACCGCCTTGCCGGGTCTTCCCTTCAGCGGGGCCAATCCGGTCCGCGACGCGAAGAAACGAAACAAGGATTTACGAACATGACCAAGCTCGCTCTCAGCGTGGCCGCGATGTTGCTTGCCTCGAGTGCCGCCTTTGCCGGCAGCGACCATTTCGGCGCCGACACTGTCAATCAGCCTGTCGCTTCCGTCGACACCAATGCCACCGCCTCGATCCCCTACACCGCGCACCCGGCCGGCGTCGACACCAAGGTGACGACCGGGCCGAGCCAAGGTTCGGTCCAGGACATCATCAACCGGCACAACGACGACGGTCTCTGGGGCCGCTGAGCGCCCCCGACCTTCGAACTCCTTCTCAAACCCCACAAACAGGAAGCACCGACATGAAAACCCTCGCTCTCACCGCCGCCGCCATCCTCGTGGCCACCACCGGCGCCTTTGCCGGCAGCGACCATTTTGGCGACCGCACCGCCAACCAGACGGCCGCCATGGTCGACAACACCCACACCGCCTCGATCCGCAAGGCCGACATGGTCCGGCACGGTGTCCAGGCGACAACGAAATCTGACGCGGACGAACCAGGCCAGGGCATCTGGGGCAACTGAGTTCTGGGTCCGGACCGCTCTCGAGGGTCCTGACCCAGCCCGCGATCAGGACGGAGGGCCATGTGGCGTGGCCCTCCGTCGCCCTTCCGCCACAACAACCCAGGAGACCACAATGTTCACCATGACACGCCGCACAGTGCTTCAATCCGCCGCCGCCGCTGCCGCCTTCGGCCTTGCCGGCAAGCTCGAATTCACCCGCCCCGCTTTCGCGCAGACGCCGGTCGAGCCGACCGTCGGCTTCTACAAATACACGGTCGGCGACATCGAGGTCACCGCCATCTACGACGGCATCTGGAAAAAGCCGCACGACCCGGCCTTCATCAAGGATGTCTCGGTCGAAGACACCAAGGCGGCGCTCGCCAAGGCGGGGCTGACCACCGACTTCATGCCCATCCCGCTCACCGTCGTCGTGCTCAAGATGGGCGGCAAGCTGATTATGATGGATGCGGGCTCGGGCGTCGGCCAGTGGCAGGCCAATGCCACGCACCTGCCGGCCAACATGGCCGCCGCCGGCATCGACTACAAGGCGATCGACACCATCATGATCTCGCATTTCCACCCCGACCATGTCTGGGGCCTGATGGAGAAGGGCACCAACACGCCGGTGTTCCCCAATGCCGAGCTGATCGTCAACGCCACCGAATACAGTTGGTGGACCGACCCGAGCCGGCTGGCCAAGCTGCCGGAGGGCCGCAAGCCGGCGGGCAAGCGCATCGCCGAAAACTTCCCGAAATGGAAGAACTGGAAGCTGGTTCAGGACGGCGCGGAAGTGGCGCCGGGCATCCAGATCGTCGCCGCGCCCGGCCACACGCCGGGACATTCGGTGTACCTCGCCAATTCCGGCAAGGCGCAGCTGATGATCTCGGCCGACACCATGTATGTGCCGGCCCTGCTGGCGCCGCATCCGGAATGGCAGGGCGCCTACGACCAGGATGGGCCGACCGCGATTGCCACGCGCCACAAGATCATCGACCGCGTGATCGCGGACAATATCCGCATTTCCGGGTCGCATTTCCCGTTCCCCGGCACCGGCGTCTTCGTCAAGGACGGCAGTGCCTATGGCTTCTCTCCCGTTCAGATTTGAGACCGTTTGGAAACTCTACTCTGGCGGCCATCTGAAGGCGTTTTCTGCGCTTCCGGTGCTCACGGACCCGAACGTCCGCTCCGCTCCGGTTCTCGAAACCACCATCATATGACTCGCCAAAGCGAATTTCGAAACGGTCTCTCAACGCTAACGCACAAACCAAAGCGAGAAAGACAATGAAACAGCTTCTTTTGGGCAGAAACGCCCTGTTCGGCCTGCTCGGCGCCATCGCCGTGCTGACCGTCGTTCCCGTCGCAACGATCATGCCGGCCTATGCGGTGGATGATATCGAGGGCGCCGATGCGCCCGACCTCACCGCCGTCCAGGCCAAGATCGCCGCCAAGGACTACAAGGGCGCACTGGCCGATCTGCGCGACCTCGCGCAGGACAACCAGCAGGCCGACGTCTACAATCTGCTCGGCTTCACGCTGCGCAAGACCGGCGACGTCACCACCGCGCTGACCTATTACAACAAGGCGCTGGAGCTGAAGCCCGACCACAAGGCCGCCCGCGAATATCTGGGCGAGCTTTATGTCGAGACCGGCGACATGAACAAGGCAAAGGAGCAGCTGGCGTCGCTGCAGAAACTCTGCCCCGCCGGCTGCGAGGAGCTTTCCGACCTACAGAAGGCCATCGACACCAAGGTGACGCAGTAAGCGGTGACCCGTTCCAACTCCCCCACGGACGTGGCCATGAGCTTGGCCATGCATTGTCTTATGCTGCGTCGGTCGACCCCCACTCCGTCTCGGCTTCGCCGAGCCACTGCCGGGGCGAGCCACGGGTCTCGCCCGTCCTTCGGACCCCCCGATCGACGGGGTAGAGGAAAGGCGGCAGGCTTTTTGCCGGCAACGCTCGTCCGGCAATGCTCCCTTCCTTTCCCTCCGGAGGGGGGAAAGGTGGCGCTGCGAAGCAGCGACGGATTGGGGAACCACGTGGCAATCAAGCCTCGAGCTGGTCAGTCGCGGACTGGGGGAGAGGTGGCCGCCAAGCGGCCCGCGTTGGGGACTGGCACAGACCGATCCAGTCCCCCACCACCAGTTTGGGCGCTCGTGGCTGGGAGCCGGCGCCTCTCCCTCGAGCCGGCTCCGGCCCTTTCGAAGATCAGACCCGTCAGGCGCCGTGCTTGCGCGCGTCCCACGGCGGGCGGCGCTTGCCTGTGCTCAAAAATTGGAGGCTGACCATGACACCGAACGAAATCGCCGCGAAGCTCACCGGCCTCGCCGCGAAATACCACATCAGGGACGTGACCCTGCTTGCCGGCCGCCTGCTCATGTCCTTCATCTTCCTGCATGAAGGCGTGACGCTGACCACCCATTTCGACGCCGCCGCCAAGGCGATGGCAGCACTTGGCGTCGGGTTGCCGCTGTTCGTCGCCACCATCGCGCTGCAACTGGGGGCAGGGCTCTCGGTGGCTTCAGGCCTGCTGACGCGGCTGGGCGGCATCGGGCTCGGCCTGTTCTGCCTGGCCACGGCCTTGCTGTTCCATGTCAACTTCGCCAGCCAGAACGAGCTGCTGCATTTCGAAAAGGACCTCGCCATATCAGGCGGCATGTTCGTGCTGGCCGCCGTCGGCGCCGGCCGGTTCTCGCTGGACTGGCTGCTGGCCGGGTATCTGCAAAAGCGCCAGCGCGACAAGGAAATGGTCAGGGCCTTGCTGGCCGTGGAGAACCAGTTCTCCGCGGATGTGCGGCTGCCGGTTTAAGGCAGCAAGGCCTGCCGCCTCGCGCATCGGCCTGCCGCTCCAGTGCCCTGCAACACGCCGCTCGCTGGAACCAGGCCCGGTGCTCCGCATTCTATTAGCGAAGGCTCAAGGAGTGTGTGATGAAAGCGGTTCTGGCACTGGTCGCAGGCTTCGTCCTCACCCTTGCGGTCTTTGCCAGCGGGCTGGCTTTCGCCGCCTGGCTGATACTGGCCAAGCCGGTGCATCAGGCCAGGCCCGCCGACAGTGTCTCACAGCTGTGGACCAAGGACGCACAGCCGGTAGATAAGGCCGCGCCGGGCCTGGAGCGCGTGGCCGCCGCGCAGCCTCCCGCGCCCGACGCCGCAGCCAGGATGCAGTCGCCCGACCCGACCATTACCAGCGCGGTGGCGCCCGATGCGGGCGAGCGGCAGATCAGACTGCCGGCTGCCCATCTCAGCTGGTGCGCGGACCGCTACCGCTCCTACAACCCCGACGACAACAGCTACATGTCCTACAGCGGACAGCAGCGCCCCTGCGTCTCGCCCTATCTCGAACCCGACGCCGGCAAGGCCGCGCAGCAGCCCGACGAAGTCAGCTATGTCGAGGGCGCCGCCGCGCCGCTGGTGGCGATAGCGGGCCTTTCGGACGACCACGTCCAATCCTGCTTCAGCCGCTACCGCTCCTACCGTCCCGAGGACAACAGCTACCAGCCATATTCCGGCGGACCGAGGCGCCAGTGCGAATAGGCGCCGCGCGCCCTCCCACCCATCCGGCAGTTCCGCCTGGACCAGCGATCACGCAGATTTTTTGGATCAATCCCATCACCGCAGCGTTCATCCCTGACACGAAGGAGGAACGACAATGGGCGACGAACGGCACGAGAAGATCCAGAAGCGCGCATACCAGATCTGGGAGCGTGAAGGCGGCGGCGATCCCGAGCATCATTGGCACCGGGCCGAGGCCGAGATCGACAGGGAAGCGGCACTGCCGCTGACAGCCGACGACGCGCTGCCGCGCGAGATCGCCAGCACCGACGTGCTGGAAGTCGAGGAACTGGCCATGCGCACCGGCATATCGGGCGACGAGGCGCAAGCGCTGCTCGACCGCTTGGGCACTGATCGCGCCGCGCTGGAACAGGCAGCGCGCAGTCTCAAGGCCAGGAAGGGCGCCAAATCCTGATCAGGGAGAGCGAAGATGATCCGCAAACTCAAGGACGGCAAATACCGGCTTTATTCGCGCAAGAAGGATGAGAAGACCGGGAAGCGGCGCAACCTGGGGACGTTCGATACGCGGGAAGCGGCAGAGAAGCATGAGAAGGAGGTGCAGTATTTCAAGCGGCATTGAGGGGGCCTCTGCAGCGGCAGGCGCCGATCTCATCCCTTGGCCGGCTCTTCGTAGATGCCGATGATGAGGAGCCATGCGCCTGAAATCAGGAAGGCGAACAGGACGATGGTTCCGAGGGCCGCGATGTAAAGCCCCACGCCGCGCCCGAGAATAAGCAAAATCGCGCCTGCAACTTCGGCCAGGTAACACATCGTGCCGCCCGCCAGCCGCGGCCCGGTCAACCCGATGGTGCTCATCCCCGCCTTGATGGCCACGACATATCCTCTGACGAAGATGAATGTTGCTATGCCCCAGAGCAAAAGCCATTCGAGGCCGAGTGCCGGAAGATATTGACCTCCCAGAAGCGCAAGGCTGCATGCCATGAAAATCGCGCTGAAGCCCGACAGCATGTTGATTGCCCGGTTCTTGTGCGTCGTGTTGCGGACGATGCGTTCGGGATTGATCGAGATCGCGACGAAGATCAACCCGGCAAGCCCCGCCGCGCCGCCGCCCACCATGACGAAGAAATCAGTCCATTGATCCAACATGACTTGCCCCCGAGCTTAAGCCGGCTCGATGGAGGCTAGCATGGGCGCGTTCTCGAACTCCACGGGGCGGGGCAGCCGATCGTGGGGTTTTGTCGTTCCGCGTTCGCACCGGCGCAGCGTTGATCCCGACGGTAGGCAGCGCTCGGACTGAAGGCCAGGACGGGAGCTAAATCCTGATCAGGGAGAGCGAGATGATCCGCAAACTCAAGGACGGCAAATACCGGCTTTATTCACGCAAGAAGGATGAGAAGACCGGCAAGCGACGGAACCGGGGGGACGTTCGAGACGTGTGAGGCGGCTGAGAAGCATGAGCGGGAGGTGCAGTATTTCAAGCGGCATTGAGGGAGGGCTGTTCGGTGCGTACCTCTGGCTACCGTGATGGCGATACGCTGCAAGCTTGCGTGACCGGTTTACTCTTAATTCCGCTAAGCACACGGCAGCTTTGCGCCCAAATGGCGACGTTCAATTCACGTGCCTCCAGCGCCAAAAGCCGACATTGATTCGCCTTAAATACGACATGGCGCGTAAAGGTCTGGGTGAAACCTAGAAACGGCTCGGTGCGAACGGAGCAAGCAAAGGACCAACTGGTCGATCGGTGACAGAATCTGCGACCAGACGGGCAGTAGCTGCTGCCAGCGTCAGCCCAAGATGGCCATGGCCGAAAGCGTAGATGACGTTGGGGTTGCGGGCCGACGGGCCGATGACGAGCCGGGAATCCGGCAGCGACGGGCGGAAGCCGAGCCCCTTTGAAGACGGCTGGCTGAGCGCGGGAAAGAACTTGCGCCCGCCGCGGTCGAGCAGAGCCAGGCGGCACGGGCACGGTAACCCCGTCGTCCTGCTGCTCGATCTGGAACCGGCGCAGGTCGTCGGTGGTCGCTGTGTCTGGTGAACGCCCGAGGAACGTCGCCAGGCGTCCGATGTCGCGGAGATGGTTGCGAACGTAGCGTGCATCCCAGCCAAGGCGTCCTGCTCTTTGGCAAAACACAAACGAGGTCTGGGACTACGGTCTAAAAGCTGAACCTAGACTAGCGCCTCCGGCGAGAATATTTCTCTGCAAGTCCGGGCTTATCAGTAGTGATTGTGCAGTCCCTCCCTGGCCCCGATGGTGGTTCAAAACCGAGGCCGCTAGTGGCTTAGTCAGCGATACACAGCAGTTGCAAAGTTGGTAACCACCGTGACGGTGGAGCGCTAACGTCCATGGCACTAAACCTGGCCCGCTATGTGTAGAAAGTCGTTTCCGAGATCCCGTGCTTGCGGCAGACATCGGCGGTCTTCATTCCCGCCTCCTGCTCCTTCAAGATCGCGATGACTTGTTCTCCGTGAACCGTGAGCGCTTCATTCGTCCGTCTCCTTAGATCGAGCTCTACCAAAAACTAGAGGAGATTCTGGGTCTCAGGTCACGAACTGTCCACCCTCAGGGGCGCACTCCAACAGAGTGGGAAAAGATTTCCGCAGGCATGCCGCGCAAACGCTGTGCCCTTATGACCAGCGGCCTTCTTCCCGGCCGAGACAGGCGAACGGGAGACGATGCCATCGTATCGGCAATCGCAACCGATTGCAGGACTGCCTTGAATTGGCCGCGCAACGCAGCGCTTTCCGCAGGCCAGTGCGATGTCAGTTCCCCCTGAACAAGACGGAGTTCCTGATCAAGAAGACTTTCGCACAGCTTGTTCAAGCGGGTGACGCGCCCATGCCTGTCGTAAAAGGCGCATGCTGTATTCGCCATGTCGAAGGCGTCGCTCATGCCGCTGACCCGCTCGGAAAAAATGCCTCGCGTGAGCAGATTGAATCCATATTGGTGCGACTGCTACCCAAGCGAGGGGTAGTCGAGCCGCGGACGAGCAGGAGGCTATTGACATTGCTGATCCTTGAAGGATTGGATCGACTGCGCAATGCCTGCCTTGAGCTTGGACCGATCGGAGGCGTCCATACATTCCGCGGGCGCGCGGAGCGCGGCCTTCATCATCTTGATCAGCAGGGATGTCTTTTGGCAGGCGGTAGCGGCTCTGGATATGGGGCCGCTGAATTGCGCAGTGACTTTTTGATCATAGTTTTGACAGGCGTCGGCCAAAGCGGCTGTCTGCGACAGCAAGATGATGGCAATAGCATAATTTAAGGTCTTCATCGAACTCCCCTTTAGTGTTTGCTTCTGATATAATTATATCTATTCGCCATCGCTCGGATCCTTTCCATATTCCGAATCAGTTGTATTGCAGTATCCGGGGCCACAAGATGTTCCTTCATAGCAGCAAAATGGCTCATTATCCCATAGGCAGCATATGTTGCCGTCACTGCAGTATATTGAGTGGGTCGGCCCTGGGCATATGTGATTTGCAAACGCAGATCGTGGAAAAGCCGCAGTTATTGCTGCGCTTAGACAGCCAACCGCAGCGGATTTAGCAAAACTGGCCATGACGCGGCGTTTTTCGATGTCTATTTGCGATGTGCTTCGAACTGCGAGGTGGGATCGCGCCTTGGGTGAGTCCCTGACTGGCTCGATACGAGCACGGCGGATGCCGAAAACCACGATGTGGGTCGCAAACAATACAGAAAAGGCCAGCGCCATGGCGCCTGCGAAGTAAATTCCTTCCTTGAAGTCGAATAGAACGCCAGCGATAAAAGTATTGGCAAATACGGCGCCGCTTAGAAGCATTGCCAGGAATGACTGACGGATACATCTGCTGCACTTGCCGATACGATGCAGAAAATCCCACTTCGAAGGTCTTTTGGCTGGTGTCTGCATCGGATTCTCGTTGGAACAAAGCTTTTCGGTTCCGATCAGACAGGAAGGCCATGGACCTTGCATCACCCAATTGGGTTAAGGCCCACGAAGTGAAGACTTTTATCACGCTTCGCGCATCACCAAAGTGGATGAAGTGCGATACAATACTCGCCAGCGCTGTTGAAGAAGTCACTCGCCGCTGAGGTCTGGCCTGATTATTTGGCCCTGAAGAGGTTCGGAGATGAGGTGTGCGCGGAGGCGACGATCAAAGTGGTGAACTCTTTCGCCAAAGATGGCATGAGCAGGCGAAGCTGATATCAGTGCCAACGCCAGTCCAAGGAAAAAACGCCGTGCTCCGATGGTCCGGCGCCATGTGACCTGCATGACAGGCGGTCAATGACGATAGCACGTCGAGAGCAAGATATTATCCGCCAGTCCAGAAGCGCTTTGGGGATTTGTATGCATTCTCAACCCCATTGAACAATGAACGAGAGGAGTAGCCGATGAAATTGAGTTGCGCACTCGTCTGCTCGGTGTTGGCATCATCTCACTTGTCTCGAAATGATCTTGAAGCCGAAACTCGGCGGCATCCAAGCATAGCGCATCACCCATCTGGGTGATGCACCTGGAGGTGCGTCTATTAAATTCTCACATCACGGCAACGAGTTGCCTCTTACCCATGGTACATTTTCTGATGGATTGGACAGATCGGCTTATGATTCTGGTATTAAAGTAGTATTATTTTCCTTCGTTGGAATATAGACTCGGCGGGTGACCTCGATACGGGACGTCGGTACGCGTCGTGTGAATAAGACAAGCTACTGCGGGAAGGGATGCCCCTGCAGAAAGGTTAATAAAGGGGGGGCTGATGACAACGGGAAAAAAAATAACTCTTGGCGGCTTCAGCGTGCTGATGCTGGCCGGATGTACGACCACGGATCAGGATCAGGCGGCACAGGCTATCCTGACGGGACTGATAGTAGGTGCCACTGCCGTGTCAAATTCCTCTTCTGGCGGGTATCATCCGCCTCCGGTCAACAGTGGGGCATCTTCTGGATCTGTCTATACTGGATCGGGCCCGGTTTCGGGAGGGGGTGGTGGATGCGGCGGATATTGTTCAGGCAGCAGTTGCGGAATAAAATGACTGCGCGCATCTCAGTTCCGCTCGTCGCCACGCGGCCAACACAGCGTCCTGCGGAACCCGGCTTCAGACCATGCGGCTTTTCGAGACAGCGTTGCGTTCCAGGCGGCGAAATCCCTGGTGTTTTTGCGGACGGGTGCAGAAACATCTCCACTGTTGGTAGTTGCGAATGAAAGCCGGAGCACACCTAGCCGGTGCCGAGCGCCTGATCTTTGCCTCCGAGAAGGGACGCATTGTGGCTACGCCCACGGACCGTTTCGCACCGGTTGAATTCCGGGGCGGGCCAGATGCCATTGACTATATCACCGCTACGCTCACATCCACGAATGAACGACTTGCGGATCGCGAGCCTTTGTCTCCGCATGAGGAGCAACTCCTCAAGCACGTGCTGCAGGCGGATAGCGGATCTGCGATACAGCAGACAACTTCATGCGGCGGCTGCTCCTGTACGGCTGTCGGTCAATCCAAATCGATAGAACTTTTTCTCCTGCTTTCGCAGTACTGCAATCTTGGCTGTGTTTATTGCCTGGACGGCGATGAGTCGTACCAAAAGCGGCGGCACCTGAAGATGCCACTGGAGACTGCGAAGCAGGCAATCAGCAGGTTCAGCAAGGATCTGGGACCGCGCGACCGCTTCGCGATCACGCTGTTCGGAGGAGAACCGCTCCTGAACTGGGAAGTCGTTCCCGACATTGTCAGCCATGCCAAGGAGGTCTGTCGTGATTCGCTTCTTCCTCTCCGGATTGCCGTGCAGACGAATCTCACCTTCATTCCTCCAGGTTTTATTGAACTCGCGGCCAAGGAAAATATCGAAATCATATCGAACATCGATGGGCCGCCGGAGATACACAACAGGATGCGGCCTCACCGCGGCCGAGGGTCCAATTCCTATAGTATGACGGTCAAGAATCTCGAAAAGCTTCAGCAGAGCGGAGTCCCGTTCTCCCTTAGGGCAACCATCACGTCACTGAATGCAGGCCGACTCGTGGAAGTCGCTGATCTCCACCGCTCGCTGGGAGCAGCCGGAACGATTTTCGGGGTGTTGCGGCCGGTCAATTCCGACGGGTTTGTTTTCGACCCTTCCTTGGCGCCAAGCAATGAAGACCTTGGCAGGAGTATGAGGCAACTTTATTGGGAGCGCCCCGAGATAGTTCGCGACACGCTGGAAGGCCTTTTCGGCCGTATGGTCATGCAGCGGTCTACGCGGGCTTGCGGTGCCGCTGAAATGGCGACCCCGACCGTCGACGCTAATGGTGACGTCTTTTCATGCGCGTGGTTCGTCGGCCAGCCCGCGAGGCTCATAGGCAACGTCCGTGAGGAAACATTGCTGCGCGAAACTGCGGTCCGCCGAAACTTTGAAGACTTCGATGGAACGAAAGACCCCGTTTGCGCGCGGTGTGAATACTTCGCGCTCTGCCGAGGTGGGTGTTCCGCGACCAGATTGAACACATGTGGAACTCCAGGCGAGGAATTCGCTACCGCCGTTGTCCGGAATCAGCAGTGCTCCATCGTCAAGAATTTGCTTGGCGAAGCCCTTCTTGCCAGCGGCGCTGGACAAAGCCCCGCGACGACGTATCGGAGGGAGAAGCCAAGCCTGGCATGAAGGGCAGCTACAACGGCCGCGGAATCGGTCTCGCCCCGATCAGAAGCAATGCCAGTTCGGTCTGACGCTCGGTCCCTGTCTTGGCCATGACCGACTTCAGTTGCGTTCTGATCGTCTCCCGCGACACTTCGGTTTTCGTCGCCATGTCTTCGACGGACAGGCCGTTGGCAATACCTCTGGCGACGCGCGCTTCCGCTGTAGTCAAATCGAACAGCCCAGTCAAAATCTCAGCCAATGGTGCATCTGGCGCAATCACCCGAGTCACGACCAGAAGAACGGCGGAGCGGGTAAAGATGTCATGCGCGTTGCGCCTGACCGGCACTAGGTGACCAACCAGAGGGGGCATTCCATCGCTGCCCGGTATCGCTATCGATCGCACGGATGCCTGGTTGCTTGCACTCAAACCGGCCAGTGCCGAGACCAGCAAGCGGTCGGCCTTGCGGTCCGCAAGCGACAATTTGTCGAAGGGGCCGAAGCGTACCCGTGGGGAGAGGGCCTCAAACATCGCATTGGCCGAGACAACGCGCCCTTGGGCAGTCAGGCTCGCGGCGGGGAGCCCGACAGTCTGTAGGGCTTCCGTGGCCGAATGTGCCGCCTGGAGACCCAGGCGCTGAGCCAGTAGGCCGGCGCGCGCGAAATGCGGCCAATATTGGTCGAGACGGCTGATCTCTTCGGTGGAAAAGGGCCCTTCGGTTGCGAGTCTTGCCGTATCGAAGGCGATAATGTCTTTGGTCGGAGAGACAACGGCCGTGCCGGCGGTCCAGCCAAAGCCGTATGGGCGATAGAATTCGCGATACAGCGCGTCCCGGTCGAGTTCCTCCTGGGTGCAAACGTCCAGGTCGGTAACGAATTTGTGCGGATGCAATACCAGGGCACGGTGAGGCCTGACATTGGGGTACTGCAATCCGCGGGCAAGATAGTCGTGGAACACTCCCTGGTACGTATCTGTGTAGATGGTTTTCACGCCGCCGCCAGGATCGAAGGTCAGCAAAGCGCCGGCGCGCACGCCGACGACAAGGCAAAACCGTGCCAGAACCTCTTTCCAAAACTCCGGAACGACCGCAGCTTCGTAAAGGCTGTCGACAATACCCAATTCACCGATCACTAGAGCCCCGGGACATCTGCTTTGTGAATCAAGTTTCTATGAATCAGAAAGATTTGGAAAGAGGCTCCGAGAAAACCGAACAAGATCAATTCGGTAGCGGCATCCTTTCTTAAGCACGGCGCTTTGCCCTGGCTGAGGGCGGGAGCCCGCTTGAGATACCTGAGGACCTATGCCGGCTCTCTCCGCCGAAATTCCAACGGTAGCTGTGGCGGCTCAACGAATGGCAACTGTTCCACTAAAGACGTCTGAAAGCCGCCTGTCTGGAAGCGGCCCCTATCAAGACATTTAGGGTGTTGGGGTAGCGGCCGCAACTGGCGTTTGGCCCGACCTTCCAATTCCTCGAAGACTGCCAAGTTGCCCACCCCTTGTTAACCATTCGTTAACCATTCCCTCGCTAGCGTTTACTTCTCAGTAAGGATTCGCCAGCCGTGACCTTTGCCGCCCCCCTCGAGGCCAAATCCATTCGCTTTCGTGCCCGTTCTTTCGTCGCTTTCACATTGACCCCGGAAGCGCCCATGGTGGAGTGGCTGCAGGGGCTGGATCACTGGATCGGCAACTCGCCGGGCTATTTTGCCGGGCGGCCGGTGCTGCTCGATCTGAACGTTTTGAAGCCCGCGCCGAACGAGATCGCGGCACTTGTGGCGGAGCTGGGGACGCGCGGCATCCGCATCTATGCCATCGAGCTGGAAGGGGCAGCGCTCGGCCCCGACCTGCCGCCCCTGCTGGTCGGCGCCAAGGAGGCGACGACGGAGGGGCTGCTGCCTGGCCGCAAGGGCGGGCAAGAGGCTTCCGGCAAGCCGGACGGCAAGGCCGCCGAGGGCAGGGTGCCGGACCATGGCGCGGACGCCGGCGGCGTTGCCAAGGGCAAGGCTGGCGCAAGCAAGACTGACCAAAGCGAGCCGCAGGTTTCGCACTACGATTCGGGCACGCTGATGATCAAGACGCCGATCCGTTCCGGCCAGGCGATCATGCATGCGCATGGCGATGTCATCGTGCTGGGCTCGGTCGCGTCCGGTTCGGAGATCGTCGCCGCCGGCTCGATCCATGTCTACGGCACGCTGCGCGGGCGCGCTTCGGCGGGCGCGCTCGGCAACACCGCCGCGCGCATCTTCTGTCGCCGCAACGAGGCCGAGCTTCTGTCGGTCGACGGCTGGTACATCACCGCCGAGGAGATGGAAGGGGTTTCGCGCGGCAAGCCGGTGCAGGCCTTCCTCGACGGCGACGGCCTGCGCGTCGAGACTTTGAGTTGAAGCGGCTTGGGAGCTGAAGCGGCTTGGGAGTTGAAGCGGCCGGGGAGCTGACGACCGCTGACTGAATAAAGGCCGGCAAGCCGGCCCGGGACAACAAACTGATAACAACGGAGGCTTTTTTCATGGGCAAGGTAGTGGTGGTCACATCGGGCAAGGGGGGCGTCGGCAAGACCACCTCGACGGCGGCGCTCGGTGCCGCCGTGGCCAAGACCGGCAAGAAGGTGGCGCTCGTCGATTTCGACGTCGGCCTCAGGAATCTCGACCTGATCATGGGCGCCGAACGCCGCGTGGTGTTCGACCTCGTCAACGTCATCCAGGGCACGGCCAAGCTGTCGCAGGCGCTGATCCGCGACAAGCGCGTCGACACGCTGTTCCTGCTGCCGGCCTCGCAGACGCGCGACAAGGACGCGCTGACGGAAGAGGGCGTCGGCGAGGTCATCGACAAGCTGCGCTCGGTGTTCGACTATGTCTTCTGCGACAGCCCGGCCGGCATCGAGCGCGGCGCGCAGCTCGCCATGCGCTTTGCCGACGAGGCGGTCATCGTCACCAATCCGGAAGTATCGTCGGTGCGCGATTCCGACCGCATCATCGGCCTGCTCGACGCCCGCACCATGCGCGCCGAACAGGGCGAGCAGATCGCCAAGCACGTGCTGGTCACCCGCTATGACGCGGGGCGGGCCGCGCGCGGTGAAATGCTGTCCATCGACGATGTGCTGGAAATCCTGTCGGTGCCGCTGCTCGGCATCATTCCCGAAAGCCAGGACGTGCTGCGCGCCTCCAATCTCGGGGCGCCGGTGACGCTGTCCGAGCCGCTCAACACCGCGGCCAAGGCCTATATCGACGCCGCAAGGCGGCTGGAAGGCGAGGATCTGCCGGTCGTCGTCCCCTTCGAGCGCAAAGGTTTCCTCGATCGTCTGTTGGGAAGGAGGGCGGCATGAACGTGTTCGACCTTTTCAAGCGGCGCTCGAGCGCGCCGGTGGCGCGCGAGCGGCTGCAAGTGCTGCTCGCCTATGAGCGCCGCAACCGCAGCCAGCCCGACCTCGTCTCCATCCTGCGCGAGGAGATCATGGCGGTGATCGCCAAGCACGTGCAGATCGACCAGGATTACCTGCAGGTCTCGATGGACCGCGGCGAGACCATGTCGACGCTGGAGATCGATATCCAGATCCCCAACAAGAGCGCCGTGCCGATGGCGATCGCGGGCTGATCTTCACCTCCCCCTCGTGGGGAGGGTCGGCTCGCAGTCGGAGCAAAGCGGAGATTGCGAGACGGGGTGGGGGCTGCGCGACGCTGCAGGCCTGTACTCCGAAGACTGGCGCCAGGCGCCCCCCTCTGTCCTGCCGGACATCTCCCCCTCAAGGGGGGAGATTGGCAGTTTCCGCGACAGCTCACTCCTTGCGACGTTGGTGGTTGGCGAAAGCCGACCCGATATCTGATCTCCCCCCTTGAGGGGGAGATGCCCGGCAGGGCAGAGGGGGTGCTGTCCCGCTGACATTGCCAGCCGCCCATCCCGTCACGTCGCCGCGAACGCCGCCGTTTTGCGCGGGGCGGCGGATGACCAGAGCAAGGGGAGGCCGGCACCGCATCTGGAGAGTAAGCGATGGGCGCCGGCCCGGGCGGATCGACAGGTCCGCCGCGAAGGAACGGTAGCGAGTCCGTGCACCGCATGGCATTGGTGCGATCGCGCAAGGTGCCAGCGGCGAGTCGTGGGTCCTTGATTCGGACGGCCGAGGGCCGCTCCGGGAATCGCGGCCCCGGCCCTTGTCAGTCCTGCGGTTCATGCTGGTAGAGCTCGTCCATCGAGAGCGACGCCAGGGCGCCGAAAGGAGCCTGCTTCTTCACCCGGCCACCGCTCAGGATCACCACGTCGTCGCAGAACGAGATGGTGCTGTGATGGTGGCTGATGACGATGGTCGTGCGCCGTCCGGCCCTCGACTTCAGGGTCTCGACGATGGCCGCCTCCGACAGCCCGTCGACCGCATTGGTGGCTTCGTCGAGGATGAGCAGATCGGGGTCGCGCACCAGGGCCCTGGCCAGCGCGATCCGCTGCCTCTGTCCCGCCGACAGATTGACGCCCCTGTAGCCGACGAGCGTCTCGTAGCCCTGAGGCAGCCGTTCGATGAATTCATGTGCTTCGGCCAGTCTCGCGGCGCGCTCGGCGTCGCCAAGCGTCGCCGCGTCCTGGCCGTAGCTTATGTTTTCGAAGATCGTGCCGTCGACCAGTTCCAGTTCCTGGCTGGCCAGCGCGATGTGGCGCCGCCATTGGCTGGCGTCGATGCGGTCCAGTGGCGATCCATCGACCAGGATCCTGCCGCTGTCCGGTTCCACGAAGCGGCACAGAAGGTTGACGATCGTTGTCTTGCCGGCGCCGGAGCGGCCGATCAGCGCCGTCGAGCGGCCACTGTTGATTTCGAACGTCGCCGCATGCAGCACCACCTCACGCTGGTCCGTGCCGGAATAGGTGAACGTCACATCATCGAACCCGATGCCCCGGCGCAAACCGTGGAACGGCCCGTCGCCTTGCGGCGGCCCGGGCTTGCCGGCGGGATCCAGCATCCATGTCACCTCTTCCAGCGATCCGCTCAGACCCTGCAACTGGCTCCACGAGCCCTGCAGGGCCCGCATATGCGGCTGCAGCCTGTAGAGCAGGATGACGAAGGCGATGATCAGCGGGAAACTCACCTGCGCCAGCCAGGCGCCGATCACCACCGCCAGGAACAGCATGGCATGGAGAACCTCCGTCAGCGGCGGCAATGCGCCCTGGCGGACCTGCAGGACGAAGGAGGCGCGGCGAACCGCATCGGACGCGGTGTCGAAGATCGCCTTCTCCCGGCCCTCCTGGCCGAAGATGCGGATCAGGCGTCCGGCATGCACCAGATGCAGCATCTGCGAGGCAAGGTGGCTGTTGCGCGAAGCGACGCTGCGGCTGGGCTCCTTCAGATTGGCCGAGAGGATGGCGTGCGCGATCTGGACGAGCGCCAGCCCGAGCGTGACCAGCAGCGTCATGCGCCAGGACAGGAGAAGCAGGAAGGCCAGGAGGATGATGGCGGCCGATGCGCTGACGATCGCCGACAGCATGATCTGGATGGCATCCGACGCCCGCCAGGATTCGTTCGAAATGATGTTGAGCAGCCGTCCGGGGCTCTGCCGCAGGAAGAAGGGATAGCCGACCCGCAGGAGCTGCTCCGACAATGCGCTGCGGATCGAATGACTGGCCTTGCCGGAGATGAAGGTCGTCAGCAGCGTGTTGGCGAAGGCGAAGACGTTCTTCAGGATGATCGAGCCGAGGATGGCGGCCGAAATGACGACAAGCCGGTCGCGCTCGCTGAAGCCCGATCCGACTTGCTGGAGAACAGCGGAGAAGCCGGCCATTCCCGTCGCGTCGCCGTGTCCCATGATGATGCCCAGCAGCGGGATGATCAGGCCGATGCCGAACCCTTCGAGGGCAGCGCTGACCAGGCCGAGGCCCACCACGGCCGGAACCAGGCGCAGTTGCCGCGTTCCGAAGGCGCGGAACAGCATCGGCAGGCTAGGCGGGAGCAATGGCATCAGGCCTCGGCATTGGCTTGCTGGTCCTGCCGCACCGGCTCGGCCTGCGGCCGTCCGGCCAGCAGGAGCAGCGCGTATCTGGCCGCGCCGAGCACATTCATGCCGACGATCGGCCAGTGCGACAGATCGAGTTCGCGATCGAAGGCGGGCCCGCCCGCCAATTCCCGCAAGGCGCCTCTCGCGGCCCAGTAGAAATGGCGAAGCAGCCAGGGAGCATGGCGGACATGTTTCAGGCAGAGCCCGCCATTGCCCAGGCTGTAGTCGCAGTGGAGCTTTTCGATGGCTTTGCGATCGCGCCGGCCATGGTGGTGGAATATCGTCATGTCGGGCACATACTCGACCGGGATGCCGAGCAGCACCGCCCGCACGAGGTAATCGGTATCCTCCGCCGACCGCAAGGGCCCGCCCGCGCCGAAGCGCTCGTCGAAATAGCCGATGCGGGCCGCGACGTCGCGGTGCATCGTCATGTTGCAGCCCAGCACGAAGCCGCCGGGATGAATATCGGGCGTCAGCCGCTCGCGCACCCGCGATCGCTTGATCGTGAAAGGCAGGTCCCGGGGATCGCCCAGCTCGACACGGCCTCCGCGGATGAGCCCCTGTTCCCCGGAAGAATAATGCCGCTCCAGGTCGCGCAGATAGTCGGGATGCACCGCGCAATCGTCATCGACGAAGACCAGCACGCGCCCCCTAGCGCGCCTCAATCCGGCATTACGGGCGGCCGCCAGTCCGGGACGCGGCTCGCAAATGGGCGTCAGTGGAATATCCGACATGGCGGCGATGCCGGCCAGGCGTTCCGCCGTGCGGTCGCTAGAGCCGTTGTCGACGACCACGAGCTCGGCCGCGAAGCCGGCATGGGCACGGCACGCGGCCTGCACCGACTTGATGCAGGCCTCGAGCACCGCGACGCGGTTGCGCGTGCAGATGATGAAGCTGACTTCCGGCGCCGATCGTTCCGGTCGCGGGCCGGCCGGGGCGCCGACAAGCGCCGTCGAACGATCGCGCCGCAGAGGTTGGTGGGCTTTGACGGTCATGCCTCTAGCCCACCCGATGAGATGCCAGAACCGCCGCGGCGGGCGCGGATTTGAAGAAATATTCCACGGCGTCCGCCTGCTTGCCGGCCGACAGCGAGGCGCGGCTGAGCCAGGGCGCCCAGGCGCCCGGCCGCAGCGCATATTTCTCGCGGCGGCGGATGGCGTTCCACTTCGCGGTCCGCGTCAGCAGTTCATGCGTCAGTGCGGGCTGCTTTTCGTCGGCGACGAGCTGGTAGAGGAAATAGAACAGATTGAGCGCGCCGGCCTCGAAGCTCGGCCGCGTCTCGTCCGGCAGCGAGCGGATCCGCTCCTCCAAGGCGAGAATGAAGTCGGCCGCGCGGGTGATCGTGTCGAAATTGACCGCTTCGCCGATGTCGCGCAGGTTCTGCGTGGCTTCCGCGAGGCCCTTGCGCTCGAGATTCTCGGCCACGATCCGCAAATGCGTCCTGCGCATCTCCTCGCTGTGCCGGCTGGTCACGCTTGCCTGATGGACGCGGTAGACGAGCAGGTTTTCGGGCATCATGGCCGCCGGATAGCGGGCGGTCAGCCGCCTGAAGAGATCGAAATCCTCGGCGTGCCTGTAGGTCGGGTCGTAGTTGAGGTCGGCGTCTTCGATGACCTTCCTGTTGTAGACGACCGTCGGGTGCATGAAGATGGTGAAGAACATCGCCAATATGGGCATGCGGCCGGACCGGAACACCGGATCGGGCTTGCCCCTGGCGATGCGGTCGCGGATCAACATGTCGACGCCGGCGCCGCAGAAGCCGAGTTCGGGCCGCTGTTCGAACAGCGCCACCTGGCGCGACAAGCGCCAGGGATAGGCGACGTCGTCGGCGTCCATCCGCGCGACCAGCTCGCCGCTCGCGACCGCCAGTCCTTCGTTGAGCGTCGCGACGAGGCCGCGGTTTTCGCGCGAGATGATCGAGACGCGGCTGTCGGCCTGCCGGTATCGCTGGAGGATCTCGAGCGAATTGTCGCTCGAGCCGTCGTCGATCGCGATGACCTCCAGGCGGCCGTAGTCCTGCCGCAGGATGCTTCCAAGTGCCGCGGCAAGGTAGGGTCCGGCATTGTAGACCGGCAGCAGGACGGAGACGAGCGGCGCGGCGGTCATGGTCTTGCATCCGTTCGCGGGAGGTCGAGGGATGGCGTGCGGCCATCGGGCGATCCGCCGGGATAGGCTTGCGCCGGCCTCGCAAACCAGCCGGCATGACCGGCCTGGGCTCGCCCGACATAGGGGAAGTGGCGCTTGAGGCTGTTGAGCGGCCTTTCGAAAACCAGCCAGGAAATCGAGGCCACGGCAATCGTGGCGGTGCTTGCAACCAGGAACCGTCCCGGCCCTTGCTCCGAGACATTGAGCGGAATCCAGGGCTGCGACTTGATGGCGAGCGACAGCAATATCGGGTGATAGAGATAGACGCCGTAGCTGATACGGCCAAGGGCGAGCAGCGGCGGCAGCTCCGCAAACCTGCCAGGGATGCCGCCAAGGCCGCGCGAACAGGCGGCGACGATGGCCATCAGCGGCACCAGGGGCAGGATTTGCAGCAGCAGCCAGCGGGCCCACTCCAGCGTCGGATCGGCAGGCGCCGGGACAAACCACTCGATCATCAGGAACGCGGCCGCGAAGGCAGGCCAGCCCAGCCGCATCCATTGCGGCAGGCCGGCGCCCCTCGACCGCCAGCAGGCAAGCAGCGCGCCCGACGCCAACGCGTCCATGGATGCCGGCGGCAGCAGGTCGCGCGCCAGCGCCGGGGTGGCGGTGATCGGCCAGTAGAAGCGATAGGCCAGCGACAGCGCGATGACGCCGATGCAGATCTGTTCGAAGCGCCGGTATGGGGCCAGCAGGACGACCAGCGGCCAGGCAATATAGAACTGCTCCTCGATGCTCAGGCTCCAGAAATGGCACAGCACCCAGGGGTTCCAGTCATTGCGCAGCGCATACCAGAAATTCGACAGGTAAAGCGCATGCCAGACCAGCGATCCCCTGGACTGCTCCAGGTCAAACAGCCAGACGAAACCCAGCACGGCAAAATAGGGAGGGAATATCCGCAGCGCCCGCCTGATGTAGAAGGACCGCAGCGCCGGGCCGGTTTCAAATGCGGCGGCCGAACGCGCTTCCAGGAGCAGGCGGGTGATCAGGAAGCCGCTCAGAACGAAGAACAGCCGCACGCCGATATGGCCCCAGAACGAAGATCCTCCCGCCGCGTAGAAATGCGAGTACATCACCATCGTCACGGCGATGGCCCTGAGTGCATCCAGCTGGATGTCGCGGGCGTTTGCCATCAGCGGCTTCCACCGGCGGCGTGATGTCCGCGATGAAGCTGGCGTGCGATTTCGAGCGGCAGACCAATGCACACGAAATTCGGCGGGACACCATCAAATCCGCGCTGTGCGAGCCTGCCTGCGTCGATCTCGCAATCGACGGACGGACGGCTCAAGTCGGTGAACCCGGCGGGATCCTTCACGGCGTATGTCCAGTCGCAAATGAGTCCCCCGGCGGATGGTTCGGTCACCGCATTGTGCAGCGCAACACAAAAAATCTTGCGAGCTGAAATACTTATGTGAGCAAGGCCAAAAATTGGCAGAAAGCCGCCGGTTTTTCGGATTTTGGCGATTTTCCACAGCATTTCAACCTTATGGTTCGAGTTGTATTGGCCTGCTCGCTTTGGTTGATTGGAAGCATTGCTACCCAGAGGGATAGGTAGCGCCCGAATTTTCGTTAAAAAGACCGCTGGATTTTAGAATCTACATTTTATCTATTTGGGCTCGTTCAAAATTATCCGGTGAATTTACTGAAATCATTGGCTTCTGCGGTGCAGCATAGTCGCCTTCTTTCGTCGGGCGACCACGCGGCTTGCTTCCCTCAAAGGACAGGCATTCGGCCAAGCTGCAGGGTGTTGCAAAGGCCTTTCACACGGCAAAGAAGACCGTGGCTTGCCGGCGCCTCACACCGCCGCAAACACCACCGTCTGCGTCAAACCGCCACCCTTGCGGTTCTCCAGAGTCACCGTTCCGCCGTAACGCTCGATGATCTCCTTGGCGATGGCCAGGCCGAGCCCCGCGCCGGGGATGAATTGCTGGCGGCCGGGGTCGACGCGGAAGAAGGGCTCGAAGGCCTTGTTGATCAGGTCGGGCGGGATGCCCGGGCCGTTGTCGGAAATGGTCAGCACGGCGCGCCTGTCGGTGGCGGCGAGCGCGACGGTGCAGGCCTTGCCGTGGGTGGCGGCGTTGACGATCAGATTGCGCAGCGCGCGGCGCAGGCCGAGCGCTCCGGCGCGCACCGAGACCTTGTCCAGAGGGCCGATCGAGACGGCATGGCCGAGCGAGACCATCTCGGCTTCGATGTCGCGCACCATCTTTTCCAGGTCCAGTGGCTCGACGGCGTCCTGATTCACCTCCTCGCGCACCAGGCGGATGGCGCTGTCGGCGATGCGGTCGAGCTCATCGAGGTCGTGAAGCCACTTGTCTCGGTCTTCGTCGAGGAATTCGGCGCGCAGCCGCATGCGCGTCATCGGCGTGCGCAGGTCATGGCCGGCGGCGGCCACCAGCCGCATGCGGCTTTCCATGGCCACCTTCAGCCGCGACGACAGCTGGTTCAGCGCATGCGCCGTCGCCTTGACCTCGGCCGACCCCACTTCCGGCACCGCTGCCAGCACGCCGTCGCTACCGATCTTGGAGACGGCCGCCTCCAGCATCTCCAGCGGCCGGATCAGCACCGAGGTGAAATAGACCGAGACGGCCGTGGCGCCGGCCACGATCAGCGAGATCCAGCCTGCCAGGATCAGCCATTCGCGCCCCGGCGGCTGGAGATGGGGCACCTCGACGATCGCCCAGCGATTGTCGGGCAACTGCACCGATGCGATCTGGCCGGGTCCACCAATCCTTTCGCTGACGAAAGCCAGCAAGTTGAAGCCGCGGCGGCGCAGGATGTCGGTGAGCATCGCGGTCTCCGCGCGGGCGATCCTGCCGCCGGCCGGATGGTCGGTGAATTGGACCTGCAGCACATCGGGGATAGGCCCTGGCAGCAGGCGCACCACGAGTTCCATCTGCTGGGCAACCCAGGGCACGACGAGTTCGGGCGGCGGCCCGCCGCCGCGCACGCTGATGACGGCGGCCGTCGCCAGGCCGACGACGCCGACGATCGAGGCGACAAGCAACAGGATGAGGCGGCGGCGCAGCGAGTTCACGCCGGGGTCTCCACCGTCTCGACGCGCGCGGTGAGCTGGTAGCCGCCATTGCGCACGGTCTTGAACAGCGGCCCATCGCCGGTGTCGGCGAATTTGCGGCGCAGCCGGCTCATCAGCACGTCGACCGAGCGTTCGAGCGGGTCGCGCTCGCGGCCCTGCGTGAGGTCAAGCAGCTGGTCGCGCGACAGCAGCCGGCCGGGGCGGTCGAGGAACACCTGCAACAGGTCGAACTCGGCGCCGGTGAGGTCGATGAGCTCGCCCCGCCGATCCGTCACCTTGCGGGTGTCGGGTTCCAGCCGGTAGCTGGCGAAGCGGTAGATACGGGGGCGCGGCGCCGGCGCCTCCTCGGGCGCGGCGCGCCGCAGCACGGCGCGGATGCGGGCGGTGAGCTCGCGCGGATTGAAGGGCTTGCCGAGATAATCGTCGGCGCCGAGCTCAAGGCCGATGATGCGGTCGACATCTTCCTTCAGCGCCGTCAGCAGAATGACGGGGATATGCGGCTTGCGGTCGCGCAAGGTGCGGCAGATGTCCAGTCCCGACCCATCCGGCAGCATGACGTCGAGCACGACGAGGTCGAACTGGCCGGCGCCCAGCTTCTGCTCGCATTCGCGCCGGTCCGCCGCCACCGAGACGCGAAAGCCTTGGCCGTCGAGATAGCGGCCGAGCAGCGTGCGGATCTCGCGGTCGTCGTCGACGACCAGGATATGGGGTTGTGATTGCATGATCGTGCCCTTGCCCGTGATGATAGGGGCTCGACGGTGATTATAGGGAGAGCGCGCGCCAGCGGCATGGAAAATTGCAACGCAATGTTTCTGGCCGGGGGCGGGAAACATTTGGAAACAAATTGCCGCTTTGCGGAAACCTTCGGCAACATGCCGACGCGAAGCGGACAAACAGGCTTCCTATCCTCATGGCCGTCCGATGCATGAGAGAAAGGAACACCGTCATGCGAAGCAGACTTCTTGCGCTCGGCCTGTTTTCCGTCGCCGCAATCCACCCCGTGATGGCGGCACAGCCCGATCCGGGCGCCGCGCCCGGCGAGCCGCCGGTCATCGCTCTCCAGAATGGGCCGGACCATGGCCCGATGCCCGGCCCCCATGGGCCGATGCGGCCTGGTCCTCAGGGTTGGGGCCCGCACCGCATGGGACCACCGCCGGAATTCATGCTGGCCGCCCGGCTGGCGGCGCTGGAGACGCGCGTCGGAATCCGCAGTGAGCAACTCGACGCCTGGCGCGACTATACCAGCGCGCTGCAGGCCGTGCTTGCGCCGCCTCGGCATGATCGCGGTCCTGGCGGTGCCGGCGGCCCCGACGGTCCAGTCCCTGGTGACCGCGAGGCCAAGGGTCCCGATGCGGTTCCGGCTGGAAAGCCTGATCCTTTCGCCTTCCAGGAGAGGCTGGCGGACGAGGTCACGGCGCGTGCGGCCTCGGCCGCCAAGCTGAAGGACGCGATCGCCGCGCTGCGCACCAAGCTCTCGCCCGAACAGCTCGAAATCCTCGCTTCGGCGGAGCGCCCCCACGGACCACCCCCCGGTCCCTGGGGCGGTCCGCCGGATGACGCAGCCGGAGCTGGAGGTCCGCCCGACCAGGGCGGACAGCTTCCGCCACCCCAGCCCGGGAACGGCTGACAACTCCGACCGGCTGCCCCGGCCGGCCCGGCGCCCAACCCGTTCCCGGGCCGGCCGGTCTCGTGGGATGGCGGCATGTTCCGCCATCCCACCGTTCAATTCACGTACCAATTCACGCAATGGAAGCACGGCAATGTGGGAAGCCATGATGATGCTGCGGCTGATCGCATCGATGAGCCCGAGGCTCTCGCTCGGCCAGCGCGCCCGCCATGCCGCCACGCCGGCGGCGCTGCCGGCCGATACGCTGAAGGGCGCGGTGCGCCTGCATTTTGCCGCCTGGCGCTTGTCGCTGCCGGCTTCGCGGCAACCCATTAGCCACGGACATCATGACCGCCGAATTGCATGAGTGGCCACGGTCCAGGGCAGTGCCGCGCGTTTTCAGGCTCCTCGCCGGCATGCCGCTTGGCTTGTCCGCGTCGGTCGGCATGCTGGCGCCAGTGGGCATTGTGGCCAGGAACTTGGCCTTGCTTGTCGCCTGGCCACGCAGAAGGCGCGCGACATGAGCCGCTTCGAAGCTTCACTCGACGTCGCCCGCAAGCGGGCGCAGCCCGTTGTCACGATATTGATCGCCTCTGTCGGCTCTCAGGTCTCGTCGACCGCGCCCGGTCTTGCCCGTTTTGGCCGGCATCCGGGTTCGCTCCCGGCCGAGCGATCCGATGCCGAGGCGACCGCAACCCCAGGGAAAGTTTCAGGCCATGCGCGTCAAGACTAGTCAGCCTTCTTTGCCGGCCAAGCAGCGCCGGCCCGCGCCCTGGGCAGCAGTGCTTGCCGCCGCGGTTCTCGTGGCAGCCTGCTCGCAGGAGCAGGGCAAGGCCCCGGCCGGCATGGGCGGTGTCGGCAAGCCGGAAGTCGGCGTCGTCACGCTGCATCCGCAATCGGTGGCGATCACGGCCGAACTGCCGGGGCGCACGGCGGCCTCGCTGGTTGCCGAGGTGCGCCCGCAGGTGGACGGCATCATCCGGCAGCGCCTGTTCAAGGAGGGCGCCGAAGTTGTGGCGGGGCAGCCGCTCTACCTCATCGATCCGGCCAGCTACAAGGCATCTTATGACAGCGCGGTCGCGGCACAGCAAAAAGCCGAAGCGGCGGTGCCGACGGCGCAAGCCAAGTTCGACCGTTATGCCGGCCTTTTGAAGCAGAACGTTGTTTCCAAACAGGATTATGACGATGCCGCCGCCACGCTGGCGCAGGCTCAGGCGGATGTCGCCTCGGCCAAGGCCAGTGCGGAAACGGCGCGCATCAGCCTCGACCGCACCTCGATCACCGCGCCGATCGCCGGCCGCATCGACAAATCGACGCTGACGCCGGGCGCGCTGGTGACCACTAACCAGGAAACCGTGCTGACCACCATCCGCTCGCTCGATCCGATCAATGTCGACGTCACCCAGTCGAGCACCAATCTGCTCAACCTGCGCAAGGCGATTTCAGAAGGGCGGCTGAAGTTCAGCGGCCCTAATGTCAGCGTCAAGCTGAAGCTTGAGAACGGCACCATCTATCGGCAGACCGGCAAGCTGGAATTCGCCGGCGCCAATGTCGACCAGACCACCGGCACCTTTGCGCTCAGGGCCGAGTTCCCCAATCCTGACCGTCTGCTTCTGCCGGGCATGTATGTGCGCGCGCTGGTCGAGGAGGGTGTCGCCCAGAACAGTTTCCTGGTGCCGCAGCGCGCCGTTACCCGCAACACCAAGGGCGAGGCGACCGCCATGGTCATCAACGCGCAAGGGAAGGTCGAGACGCGCGTCCTGGCCGTGCGCAACAGCGTCGGCAACAACTGGCTGGTGGATTCGGGCATTGGCGACGGCGACCGTGTCATCGTCGAAGGGCTGCAGCTGGTGCGCCCAGGCGGCGATGCCAGCGGCGTTGAGGTGACGATCGACGAGACGACCGGCGAGGTGAAGGACCGGGCGCAGACCTCTTCGACCGCACCTTCCACCTCCAATGTTGCCGATAGTGGCCAGAAACCGGCGCAAGGCGCCGCCTCGGCCGGGAATTGAGCGATGTCAGCATTCTTCATCAACCGGCCGATCTTCGCCTGGGTGATCGCCATAGTGATCATGCTGGGCGGCCTGCTCGCGCTTACCACGCTGCCGATCTCGCAGTACCCGCAGATCGCGCCGACAACGGTCAACATCAGCGCCAGCTATCCCGGTGCCGATGCGCAAACGGTCGAAAACTCGGTGACCAAGGTCATCGAGCAAGGCATGACCGGCATCGACAATCTCGACTACATGACGGCCACCTCGACCTCGACCGGCTCGGCCTCGATCACGCTGACCTTCACCAGTGCGGCCGATCCCGACACCGCCCAGGTGCAGACGCAGAACAAGCTGCAGCTGGTGCAGTCGCAGCTGCCGCAGGTGGTGCAGAGCAACGGCATCACCGTCTCGAAATCCTCCATCGGCTTCCTGATGGTCATCGGCTTCGTCTCAAGCGACGGCAAGATGAATTCGACCGATCTCGCCGACTATGTCGACAGCACCATCAACGACACGCTGAAGCGCGTCGAAGGCGTCGGCTCGACGCAGCTTTTCGGCTCGGGCTATGCCATGCGCATCTGGCTCGATCCGGACAAGCTCGCCAAATACGCGCTGATGCCGAGCGACGTGGCCTCGGCGATCGAAGCGCAGAACACGCAGGTCTCGGCCGGCCAGCTCGGCGGCCTGCCGGCGCGCAAGGGCCAGCAGCTCAATGCAACGGCGACCTCGAAGAGCCGGCTGCAGACCGCCGAGCAGTTCCGCAACATCATCCTGAAGAGCCAGACGGACGGCTCGCTGGTGCGCCTCAACGACGTCGCCACCGTTGAGCTCGGTGCTGAAAGCTACACGACGCAGGCCAATTACAACGGCAAGCCGGCGGCGGGTCTCGCGGTCAATCTGGCGACTGGCGCCAACGCCATCAGCACCGCGGAGGCGGTACGCACGACGATCAACCGGCTGAGCTCGACCTTCCCGCAAGGCGTCGAGGTCGTCTACCCCTACGACACCTCGCCCTTCGTGCGGCTGTCGATCGAGGAGGTGGTCAAGACGCTGGCCGAGGCGATCGTGCTGGTGTTTCTGGTGATGTTCGTCTTCCTGCAGAATTTGCGAGCGACGATCATCCCGACCATCGCCGTGCCGGTGGTGCTGCTCGGCACGTTCGGCGTGCTGTCGCTGTTCGGTTATTCGGTCAACACGCTGACGATGTTTGCCATGGTGCTGGCCATCGGCCTGCTGGTCGACGATGCCATCGTCGTGGTCGAGAATGTCGAACGCGTCATGCAGGAGGAAGACCTTTCGCCTAAAGAGGCGACGCGAAAATCGATGAACGAGATCACCGGCGCGCTGGTCGGCATCGCCACCGTGCTGTCGGCGGTGTTCGTGCCTATGGCCTTCTTCGGTGGCTCGACCGGCATCATCTACCGGCAGTTCTCGGTGACCATTGTCTCGGCCATGGTGCTGTCCGTGCTGGTCGCACTGGTGCTGACGCCGGCTCTGTGCGCCACGATCCTGCGACGGCCCAAGGACCATGCGACGCAGACCGGTCCGTTCGGCTGGTTCAACCGCGTCTTCGACCGCGGCACGACAGCCTATCGCGATGGCTCGCACGGTATCATCAACCGGTCGTGGCGCTTCCTGGCCGTCTTCCTCGCCATCGTCATTGCCATGGGCTGGATGTTTTCCAGGCTGCCGAGCTCGTTCCTGCCGGAAGAAGACCAGGGCATCCTGATCACCAGCGTGCAATTGCCGGTCGGCGCGACGCAGGACCGCACCGAGCGCGTGCTGGCACAGGTGACCGAGCACTATCTCAAGGACGAGAAGGATGCGGTCGAAGGTGTCTTCACCGCGTCGGGCTTCGGCTTTGGTGGCGCCGGGCAGAATGTCGGCATCGGTTTCGTGCGGCTGAAGGATTTCAGCCAGCGCAAATCGCCGGCTTCCGCCGCGCAGGCGATCGCCGGCCGCGCCATGGGGGCTTTCTCCAAGATCAGGGACGCGCAGGTCTTCGCGCTCGCGCCGCCCGCCATCCAGGGCTTTGGCAACACCAACGGCTTCGACTTCTACCTGCAGGACGTCAATGGCGCCGGCCATGACGCGCTGATCCAGACGCGCAACCAGCTTCTGGCCCTGGCCGGCCAGAGCAAGGTGCTCGCCAACACGCGCCCCAACGGCCAGGAGGACCAGCCGCAATTCTCGGTCGACATCGACCAGGAAAAAGCCAGCGCGCTCGGCGTCAGCCTTGCCGATATCAACAACACGCTGTCGACCGCCTGGGGCAGCGACTATGTCAACGATTTCATCGATCGCGGACGCGTCAAGCCGGTCTATCTGCAGTCGGATCCGAATTTCCGCATGCAGCCGCAGGATTTGGACAAATGGCAGGTGCGCAATACCAGCGGCGCCATGGTGCCGTTCTCGGCCTTCGCCTCCAGCCACTGGACATTCGGTTCACCCAGGCTGGAACGCTACAATGGCTCGGCGGCGGTCGAGATCCAGGGCGCGGCGGCCGCGGGCGTGAGCTCGGGTGCGGCGATGGACGAGATCGACAGGCTGGTGGCGCAGCTGCCGCCCGGATATTCCCACGAATGGACCGGGCTGTCGCATCAGGAGCGGCTTTCGGGCAACCAGGCGCTGTCGCTCTATGCGATCTCGGCCCTGGTCGTGTTCCTGTGCCTGGCGGCACTCTACGAGAGCTGGTCGATCCCGTTCGCGGTCATGCTGTCTGTGCCGATCGGCATTTTCGGCGCGCTCGCGGCGGCAACGCTGTTCGGCCAGACCAACGACGTCTATTTCAAGGTCGGCCTGCTGACCACGATCGGGCTGGCTTCCAAGAACGCCATCCTGATCGTCGAGTTCGCCATAGAGCGGCAGGCGGCCGGCATGGGGCTGGTCGAGGCGACGCTGGAGGCGGCGCGACAACGATTGCGGCCGATCCTGATGACGTCACTGGCCTTCATCCTCGGCGTCACGCCGCTCGCCATCGCCAGCGGCGCCGGTTCGGGGGCGCAGAACTCGGTCGGCATCGGCGTGATGGGCGGCATGATCGCGGCAACGGTGATCGGCGTCTTCCTGGTGCCGCTGCTGTTCGTCACCGTGCGGCGCATCTTCCAGGGCAGGGCGGCTAGACAAGATACGGGCGAGAAGCCGGCGACAGCCAACCAGCAATAAGGAAACTTCCCATGACAGGTTTTGAACGTGGCCCGGTGGCCGCGGGGCGGCTCATTGTGCCCATGATCACGGCTGTTCTGCTCACCGGATGCGTCGTCGGCCCCGACTATCGCACGCCCATCCTGCCGATGCCGGCAAACTGGAGCGGCGAGAAACCGACGAAATCCGTCCAGCCGGCGCAGCTGTCGCAATGGTGGCAGCGCCTGCGCGATCCGCAGCTCAACACGCTTGTGGAGGAAGCGGTCGCCGGCAATCTCGACGTCGCCACCGCCAAGGCCAAGATCCGCGAGGCGCGCGCCAGCTATCGCCAAAGCGCCGGCACGTTGCTGCCGTCGCTGGACGGCTCCGGTTCCGTCACGCGCAACAAGTCATCCGAGACCACATCGGGGAGCAATTCCATCTACAGCGAATATCAGGCCGGTTTCGACGCCAGCTGGGAACTCGACCTGTTCGGCGCCAACCGCAGGGGCGTCGAGGCGGCGCGCTACGGCGTCGACGCCGCGCAAGAGGAATTGTGCTCGACGCTTCTGACCCTGGTCGGCGATGTGGCGTCCTACTACGCCCAGGCGCGCGGCTACCAGGCCCGCATAGCGCTCGCCCGGCGCTCGGCCGTTTCGCAACGGCAGACCGCCGAACTCACCCGTACCATGGCGCTGGCAGGGTCGGCGACGGCCGCCGATGTCGCCAAGGCGATGGGGCAGGCGGCCAGCACCGAGGCCGCGGTGCCGACGCTGGAGGCAAGCTATGCCGAGGCGGTGCATCGCCTGTCGGTGCTCACCGGCCGGCGGCCGGCCGCACTCAGCGTGCGGCTGAAGCGCGGCAGGCCGATCCCGTCGCCGCGCCTGCCGATGCCGACGGGCATTCCCGCCGACATCCTTTTGTCGCGCGCGGATGTGCGCATGGCCGAGCGGCAATACGCGCAATACACCGCCAAGGTCGGCCAGGCCGAGGCGGCACGCTATCCCTCGGTCAGCCTGACGGGGAACATCAGCACGGCGGCGCTCAATCTCGGCGACCTCGGCAAGAACTCGTCGATCGGCTGGTCCTTTGGGCCGACGATCAGCGTACCGCTGTTCAATGCCGGCCAGTTGCAGGCGGCCGCCGACGTCGCCCGGGCGCAGCGCGACCAGTATTTCATCGCCTACCGGTCCTCGGTGCTGACCGCGCTGGAGGATGTCGAGAATGCGCTGGTGCTGATGGCACAGGAGCGCATCCGGATCAGCAAGCTTGCCGCGTCGGCGAAATCCTATGGCGAGGCGGCAAATCTCGAAGGCACACTCTACAAGGCCGGCGAGACCAGCCTGCTCGACGTGCTCGACGCCCAGCGCTCGCTCTACTCGGCGGAAGACTCGCTGCTGCAAAGCCGCGTGCTGTTGGCGGCCAACTACATCGCCCTCAACAAGGCGCTCGGCGGCGGCTGGGATGGTGTGATCGACAGCACGAAACCCGAGATCGTCGACATCAAGACCGGGCCAAGGCTGGCCAAGGTGACGGCGCAGTGACAGGTTTGCGCCTGCCATGGGGGCTGCGCGGCATTTGCGATGGCGGCCTCATTCGCTTCCGATGCGGGCGTTCAGTCCGGTCTGGCCGGCGGCCAGTTGCAAAAGCTGGGCACGCGAGGCGACCTCCAACTTGCGATAGATGTTGTTCATATGGATTTTCAGCGTGCCTTTCGAGATGCCGATATCGAGCGCGATCCGCTCGTATGGCTTGTCCGTGGCAACGAGCCGGGCAATCTCCAATTCCCGTCTGGTCAGCCGTGACGACAGCTTCTGCCATTTGATCCGGCGGGAGGCCTCAATCTCAAGGGCTTCGCCGATAATTTCGGCAGGCAACCAGTGACCGCCGGCGGCGACCTGGTCGATGCATCTCAGCAGCGTGCCGACGGCGGACTCCTTCAGCACGATCCCGGCGACGCCGGCCATGACCACATCGTAAAGCTGGCCTTGTGACGCGCCAGCCGTCAACATCACACAGCGCGTGGCCGGCGTTTCCTTGCCGAGTTCTACGGCGACGTCGAGCCCGCTGAACCCCGGCATGTTCAGATCGATCACCGCGATGTCGGGCAAGTCCTGCCTGATCCTGGTCACAGCGCTCCTGCCGTCCAGCGCCGAGCCGACAACCCTATAGCCGGGGTCGCGGGCAATCAGGTTTTCCAGGCCGTGCAGGAGCAGCGGATGGTCGTCGACAATGAACACAGTGGTGACCATACGCTCCAACCCCATCCGGCTCGCACACCCCATGCGATAACCCACCCCGGCAGCAGCATCGCGCCTCCGATAAGAATTAGCAACTACTAATTGATGTCGATACGCTTCCGGCACCACGGTGCGTGGTGCCGGATTGAAAACAGGGCAGTTCCGGTGCGTCATTGCCAGTTCGTGATTTGATGAGATCATGGACTTTAATCAACTCATCTCGTCTTTGAGAGTAAAACGCGGAAATAGTTTTATACAGTTCGGCTAACGTCGTGGTTTTTACTGAAATAACGATGCTATTTAACGATGTTGAATTTTCATTTGCGCCTATAACCGCGGTTATATGGACGTGCTCATTGCAACCTGCGAAATATGGTTAGGGGAATATTAAGGTTCTGGCGGTCGGCGTTGATCGGGCGAGCCTGGGCTATGGGGCGTGAGCGTGGCAAGCAGCAAGACGGCACCTGTGTTCCGTCGTCCAGCGATGGCTGGCGAGGCGAGTTCAGACTTCGCTGCCGCTCCAGAACTTTGTCCAAATGCGTCCCCTTCTTTTCACGAAACGATCGCTCGTCGATATGCCGCGTTCCGCGGGAGCCGGGCGCTCGGAGCTTGCAGTCAACCTGGATAGACGGTCGCGACATGAGCGCTGACCGGACGACACTGTGGAGGAAACAACAATGGCAATAGATCTGGGCTCGGGTGTCCTTCTCGAGGCAACGACCGAAGGTTCGGGAACCGGTAACTACGATTCGTTCCTGCGGCTGCAGGCGACGGGTGTCGAGGAGGGCTTCAACACTGATCAGAACGGCAACGTCCTCGACAACAAGGCGTCCTTTACCCACGACCTGCAATACAGCAACATGCAGTCGATCACTGTCGACGGCATCCAATATATCGAGTTTCGGCTGGACCTAAACGAAAGCAACAGCGCGGCAAACGGCGACATCACGCTGACCGGCCTGGACATCTACATCTCCAATGCCGGAGCGACCCTTGCCGACTACAATGCAGGCTTTGCCGGGTTCACCTCCGTCTTCCATCTGGGTCCCGATCAGCTGCTGATCGATTCCAACCATGGTTCGGGAACGGACGACTATCGGGTGCTCGTCCCGGTCAGCGACTTCACGGCGGCCAATGTCTCCCCCGGATCCTATGTGACGCTGTTTTCGAGCTTCTCCGGTTCCAATGGCGGCTTCGAGGAGTGGCGCACCCTTACGACACCCGGCACCGGCACCAGCACGCCCGGAATCGGCATCGACAAGATCACGATCGACGGAGCGGCAGCGGGCGACGGCCTGACGGTGCTCACCGGCGATGCGATCAGTTGGCAGTACACCGTGAGCAACACAGGCAATGTCGCCTTGTCGAACGTCGCCGTCACCGACGACCAGGGTGTGGTCGTGGCGCCGGTTCTCAGCGGCGGTTTCAACGTCGGCGACGTCAATCACAACAATCTGCTCGACACCACCGAGACCTGGAGCTTCACCGGCAGCGGTACGGCCATTACCGGCGACTATGCCAATATCGGTCACGTTTCCGCTTTGGCAGGTGCTGTTTCAGTCACCGACGACGACGGCTCCAGCTATTTCGGCGCCGATCCGCAGATCGTCATCGACAAGGTGACGGTCGACGGTGCGGCCAAGGGCGACAATCTGACCATCCTGACCGGCGAACCGATCTCGTGGGAATACACGGTAACCAATGGCGGCAACGTCGCCCTGTCCGATGTCACGGTCAGCGACAGCGACGGCGGCGTGACGCCGGTCGCGGTGACCGGCAACGGCCATGTCACCAACATCGGCGACATCAACGACAACAACAAGCTCGACGTCGGCGAGATCTGGAAGTTCTCGGCAAGCGGCACCTCCATAACCGGCCCTTACAGCAACACCGGGACCGCCTCCGGTTCATTCACCGACGATGCCCTCCACACCCGGACCGACACGGCCACCGACGATTCCGGCTATAGCGGCGCCGATCCGCAGATCGTCATCGACAAGGTGACGGTCGACGGTGCGGCCAAGGGCGACAATCTGACCATCCTGACCGGCGAACCGATCTCGTGGGAATACACGGTAACCAATGGCGGCAACGTCGCCCTGTCCGATGTCACGGTCAGCGACAGCGACGGCGGCGTGACGCCGGTCGCGGTGACCGGCAACGGCCATGTCACCAACATCGGCGACATCAACGACAACAACAAGCTCGACGTCGGCGAGATCTGGAAGTTCTCGGCAAGCGGTACCTCCATAACCGGCCCTTACAGCAACACCGGCACCGCCTCCGGCTCCTTCACCGACGATGCCCTCCACACCCGGACCGACACGGCCACCGACGATTCCGGCTATACCGGCGCCAACCCGCATATAACGCTCGACAAGAAGACCAATGGCGTCGACCACGGCCTCGACATCCTCCAGGGCAAGCCGGTTACCTGGACCTACGATGTAACGAATGACGGCAATGTCGCGCTCGCCAATCCAGCCGTCACCGACGACAAGGGCGTCACAATCACCGCGATCCTCGGGGGCGATCTCAGCCATAACATTGGCGATACCAACGTCGACGGCGTATTCGACATCGGCGAGACCTGGCATTACAAGGCCACCGGCATCGCGCAGCTTGGCGATTACGTGAACACTGCAACGGCCACCACCGATGCGTATGTCGACACGGCCGGACATCCGCGCACGCCGACCGCCACCGACAGCAGCGACTACGAGGGCTTCTCGAACAAGGCGCTGACGCAAGGTTTCTGGGGCAGCCACACCGATGCGTGGGATGGCGTCACGGGCCACGAGAGCAATCCCACCAAGAGCGCTTTCAACAGTGGCGTCATCTGGGGCCTGGACATCAACCCGCGCCACGACGGCAACCTGCTGCTCGGCGACAGCAATGGCAACGGCGCTGTCGACGCCGGCGAACACACCCTGCTGATCTCGAACTCCCTGGCCGCCTCCATCGAATCGAGCTCGACTGGCGGTGACGCGCGCACCATCATGCTGCAGCAGGCGATCGCCACCCAGCTCAACATCGACAACCACGTCGCGCAGCCCAACGACCTGATCAGCGAGGCGGTGATGTGGCTGAAGGGCGAGGGGGCATGGGCCGGTCTGGTCAATCTCGACACAAACCATGACAGCAAAATCGACACCAACCTCGCCGGTACGGCGCTGGCGGGCAGTGCCGTCAAGACCAGCTCGGATGCCTGGACCAAATATGTCGACGTCACCGATCCAAGCTCCGGCATCGCAGACTGGAATGGCGGCAAGGAGGCCGACGGCGAGGGCCTGAAGAACGCGCTGATGTGGTTCAACCAGGGGCAATTGGTGACATCCGGGCCGGCGGGCCATGTAGCCTGGTTCGATGGGACCAACATCGTCGACGAGCATCCCAATACGCTCGATCAATTCTGGCTCACGCTGCATGACGTTGGGGGCCTGACGGGCGTCGCCTGAGGCAGGCCCCGGCCTTCCGGCCGGGTGCCTTAGCCGCGGCGCCGCCCGCATGACACGGCATGGGAAGGGGCTCCACCATCTTCAGCTTGGCGCAGGCAAGGACCAGGTCCTTGGGTCTGGTTTCGATCGCCTGCGCCGTTTTTTCGGGGCTGGGCGGCGTGCTGGCGCGGTCGCCTGGCCTTGTGTCGGCCTGCCTGGCTCTGGCGGGATTCGGCGCGTTTGCGCTGTTTCGGGCACGCGGTCGCGACACCGCTGAGCCCGGTCCGGATGCCCCCCGCGTCGCGGCGGCGCGAGGCCCTGCCAGTCCCGATGTCCGGCAGCGGCCACCCAAAGCCCGGCAGCAGGGGTCGGAACTCGCGGCGGCGATCAAATCCTGCCGCTCGGCCTTCATCGCCATCGCGCTGTTCAGCGGTGTTCTCAATGTGCTGATGCTGTCCAGTTCGATCTATATGCTCGAGGTCTATGATCGCGTGCTGCCGAGCCGCAGCGTGCCGACGCTGATCGGCCTCAGCCTGCTTGTGGCCGTCCTCTATGCGGGGCAAGGCGTGCTCGATTTCATCCGCGGTCGCATCCTGGTGCGCATCGGCGGCGCGCTCGACGAGGCGCTGGGCGCTCGTGTCTATTCCAGCGTCCTCAAGCTGCCGCTCAAGGTCGGGCGCAACGGTGACACCATGCAGCCGGTGCGCGATCTCGACAGCGTGCGGACCTTCCTGTCGGGCTCCGGGCCGACCGCGCTGTTCGATCTGCCGTGGCTGCCACTCTATCTGGCCATCATCTTCATGTTCCACGTGCTTCTTGGCGTGACGGCCCTGATCGGCGCGATCGTGCTCGTGCTGTTGACCATCTTCGCCGAGCGGCTGACGCGCAAGCCGGTCACATCGGGCACCCAGACCGGCATCGTCCGCAACGGCCTGACCACGACCGGCAACCGCAACGCGGAAGTCATCGCGGCCCTCGGCATGGGCGGCCGGATGGCGAAACGATGGGAAGAGGCCAACCGCGACTACCTCGCCGAGCAGCGCAGCGTCAGCGACATCGCCGGAGGCTTCGGCGCCGTGTCCAAGGTGCTGCGCATGCTCTTGCAGTCGGCCATGCTCGGCCTCGGCGCCTGGCTGGTGATCGACCAGCAGGCGACCGCGGGCATCATCATCACCGCCTCCATCCTGAGCGGCAGGGCGTTGGCGCCCGTCGATCTGGTCATCGCCAACTGGAAAGGTTTCGTGACGGCGCGGCAGGGCTGGCAACGGCTGACCAGGATTCTCGCCGCATTGCCGGCCGATGCCGAGCCGATGGCCATGCCGGCGCCGAGCCGCCACGTTTTCATGCAAAACGCCAGCGTCGCCGCGCCCGGCACGCCGCGGCTCCTGGTGCAGGACGCCAGCTTTGCGCTGGAAGCGGGACATGCCGTCGGCATTATCGGCCAGAGCGGTTCGGGCAAGTCGACGCTGGTCAGGGCGCTCGTCGGCGCCTGGCCGTCCGCCGCCGGCAGGATCAGGCTCGACGGCGCCGACCTCGACCAGTGGTCGCCGGAGGACCGCGGCAAGTTCATCGGTTATCTGCCGCAGGACGTCGAACTGTTTGCCGGCTCGATCGCCGAGAACATCGCGCGTTTCGAGCCCGACGCCGATCCCGCATTGGTGATCGCAGCCGCCAGGGCAGCCGGCGCGCATGATCTCATCGTCGGTTTCCGCGACGGGTACGAGACGCAGATCGGCGAACTCGGCGAGGCCGTCTCGGCCGGCCAGCGCCAGCGCATCGCGCTGGCCCGCGCGCTCTATCGCGATCCGTTCCTGGTGGTGCTCGACGAACCCAATTCCAACCTCGACGCCGAAGGCGAGCAGGCGTTGTTCCAGGCGATCGTTTCGGTGCGGCAGCGTGGCGGCATCGTCGTGCTCGTGGCCCACCGGCCAAGCGCGCTCGGCACGGTCGATTTCATCCTCGCCATGAACCAGGGCCGCGTCCAGGCGTTCGGCCTCAAGGACGAGGTTCTGGCCAAGCTGTTTCCGCGGCCGCAACCGGCTGTGGCCACCGTGCCGCACCTCAGGCTCGCCACCGAAGGGCCGGCGCCATCGCCCGGCGTGGCGGCGGCGGGCGAGTGAGAGGCGCAACGATGCAAGGCACCTCTCACCAATCCATCCGGCACTACATGCGTTTGGGCCTCATTGCGGTCGCGCTGCTGGTCGGCGGCGTCGGTGGCTGGGCCTCGCTGACGCGGATTTCGGGAGCGGTCATCGCCTCCGGGGTCCTCGTCGTCGATTCCCACGTCAAGGATGTGCAGCATTCGACCGGAGGCATCGTCGGCGAGATCGCGGCGCGTGACGGCGACCGGGTCAAGCGCGGAGCGCTGCTCGTGCGCCTCGACCCGACCGTGCCGGCGGCCAACCTTGCCGTCGTCACCAAGGCGCTTGACCAGCTGTCGGCACGCGAGGCGCGCCTCGAGGCCGAGCGCCGGGGTTCCGACACCATCGTCTTTCCGCAAGAGCTTCTCGATCGCCGCGGCGATCCGGCGATCGCCGAGATGATGGCCGGCGAGCAACAGGTTTTCGAGACAAGGCGTGCGGGTCGTTCCGGCCAGAAGAGCCAGCTGCAGGAGCGCATTCAGCAGCTGCAGAAGGAGATTGGCGGCGACACGGCGCAGGTCGAAGCCAAGTCGCAGGAAATCACGCTCGTCGAGGAGGAACTGGCCAGCATACGCGCACTGTGGAAGAAGCGGCTGATCTCGATCGATCGCCTGACCGCCATGGAGCGCGAGTCGGCTCGGCTCGACGGCGAGCGCGGCCAGCTGACTGCGGCCCTGGCACAGGCCCAGGGCAAGATCGCCGAGATCAATTTGCAGATCCTCCAGATCGACCTCGAACTCGGCACCGACGTCAACAAGGATTTGCGCGAGATCGACGGCAAGGTCGGCGAGCTGACGGAACGCAAGATCGCCGCCGAGGACCAGCTCAGGCGCATCGACATCCGCGCGCCGCAGGACGGCGTCGTGCAGCAGTCCATCGCCCACACCATCGGCGGCGTGATCACCCCTGGCCAGACGATCATGCAGATCGTGCCCGACAGCGACAGCCTGACGGTCGAGGCCAAGATCGCGCCGAGCGACATCGACCAGCTCTGGGTCGGCCAGCCGGCGGCGCTGCGCTTCTCGGCCTTCAACCAGCGCACCACGCCGCAAATCAACGGCACGGTCGAACTGACCTCACCGGACACGACGACCGACCAGCGCACCGGCATCAGCTACTACACCGTTCGCATCGCGACCACGCATGCCGAGGTGGCACGCCTCGGCGAGGTCAGGCTGGTTCCCGGCATGCCGGTCGAATCCTTCATCAAGACCGCGGACCGGACCGTGATCTCCTATCTCGTCAAACCGCTGCAGGATCAGATCAGCCGCGCCTTCAGGGAATGAGGGAACTGCAATTGCGGGGCAGGCCTCGGCCTGCGCACGATGATCGGTCTTTTCATACACAGACGGCAGGGCTGCTGGTGATCGTGCCACGGCTGGCGGGGCCAGCGCACGGCGTCGTGAACAAAATGTGTAACCAAAATCGGGGCCGTCCGTTTATGATGCGACGGAGGCCATGCGATGTCGCGCACCTACGATCTTGCGTCCGATGTTATCCGGCGTGTCTATGAAAGGCGCATTGACGCGCCGGCGATCCTCGATTCCGCCAGCGAATTTCCGAACGCGGCGAAATTCACCGGCGCCTGGCGCGACATACGCGACGAAGCGCTTGGCGTGCGTCTGGGCAAGGTCCCGCGCTTCCATGACATCATGCCGGAGCAGGCCGATATCTCGGCCAATGACGGTCTCGACTGGCGCATGTTCGTGCTCAAGGCCTATGACATGGCGGTGCCGGAGAACCTGGCGCGCATGCCGGTGCTCAGCCGCTTGCTCGCCGAATGCCCGGAAGTCAAATCGGCGGCGATCTCGTTCCTGGCGCCGCGCAAGCACATACCCAGCCATCGCGGGCCGTTCCGCGGCATCATGCGGTTTCACCTAGGCCTGGTCATCCCGCGCCAGGCCGATGGCCGCCCGGCAACCATCATGATGATCGACCATCAGGAAAGACGGATCAGCGACGGCGAAGGCATGCTGTGGGACGACACCTATCCGCACGAGGTGATAAACAATGCCGATGAAGCGCGCATAGCCCTGCTCTTGGATGTCTGGCGCCCGGGCATGCCCTGGGACATGGAAATGCTGTCCCGGATGATCGTGCGCGGCGTGCAGGCGGGCATGCGCCGCCGGGGCGTGTCGTTCAGCGGCTGAAACGGCGAGGGCGCCAGCGCGCCTCGACACCTGTCTTGACCCTATCAAGCCGCCTTCACTGCCTCAGGACAGGCGGGCCGGTTCGGCCTATGCCGATACCGCCGCGTCAGCATATCGCGGCAGGGAAGGACAAACCGAAGTGACATCGATGCCGGTTGCCAGGCGCGAAGCGGCGCCCTTGCCTGTCGCGGCGCTGATGGGGGCCATGGTGTCGATCCAGATCGGCGCCACCTTCGCCAAAACCCTGTTCCCGCAAATCGGCGCGCAAGGCACGACGACGCTGCGGCTGGTGATCGGCGCGCTGATGCTGATCGCGGTGCTGCGGCCCTGGCAGATGCGGCCGACGCGCGCCACCTTGCCGTGGCTGGTCGCCTATGGGGTGACGCTCTGCGCGCTCAACCTGCTGTTTTATGCAGCCCTTGCCAGGATCCCGCTCGGCGTCGCCGTGGCGCTGGAATTTTCCGGGCCGCTGCTGGTGGCGACGCTGGCTTCGCGGCGCGCCAGCGACTTCGCCTGGATCGCGCTTGCGCTGGCCGGCATCATCCTGTTGTCGCCCTTCATCCACTCCTTGCAGCCGCTCGATCCGACCGGGGTGATGCTGGCGCTGGCGGCCGGCGGCTTCTGGGCACTCTATATCGTGCTGGCGCAGAAGGCGGGTGCGGCGCTTGGCACCCGCACCACCGCCTATGGCATGGCGATCGCCGCCGTGCTGGTGCTGCCCTTCGGCGTGGCGCAGGCGGGAACGGGGCTGCTGGCGCCGTCGGTCCTGGCCAGCGCGCTGCTCGTCGGCCTGTTTTCCAGCGCGCTGCCTTTCTTCCTGGAGATGGTGGCGCTGACCCGCATGCCAGCCCGCATCTACGGCACGCTGACCTGCCTGGAGCCGGGACTCGGCGCGCTGGCCGGCTTCCTGTTCCTGCACGAAAGCCTGACCCCGCCGCAACTGGCCGGCATCGCCGCCGTCATTGTCGCTGCCGCCGGGACGGCGCTGACCTCGAAGCCGCCGGTGCCGTCGCCGGAATAGAGGTGGATGCCAGACCGCATGGCGACGTCAATTTGGCGCGAGCCGGCGGCCTGTTGTCGTCAGAACTTGACGCTGAGGCTTGCCTTGGCGCCGTTGTCGACGGCGCCGCCGCCGAACTGCCCGGAATAGGACAGGCCGAGCGTCGCATCGGGCGACATTCTCATGTCGAAACCGGCTTCGATGACGGCCGCATCCCTGGCGATCGGCACGCCGGCGATGGTGAAGGCGTCGCCGCCGGCGAAGGCGAAGCTCGAGGTCGGCGTGACGTCGCCAAAAGCGTGACGCCAGCCGAGGATGCCGCGCGCGGTGGCATTGACGCCGCCAAGCGCAAAATCGCTCGAGCCGCGCAGGCCGAGCGTGGTGAAGGTGGCGTTGGTGCTCGCGCCGGCGCTGGTCAAGGCCGCCGCACCGCCGGTTTCGCTGAAGCCGTCAGTGTGCAGGCTGACATAGGCGAGGTTGGCGAAGGGTTCGAACTTGAAGCTGCCGGCATCAGCTTTGTAGGCGAGTTCGCCGAACATCTGCGCGGTGCCGGCGTCGTAGTCGGCCGAGAGCGCATCCGTGAAGCCGTTGAAGGCGAGGGAGCGTCTGGTCGAGAGGCTGCTCCAGCTGTAGGCGGCACCGGTGCGGAAGGCGATGGCGCCCCAATTGGTGCCGCCATAGAGGCCGAGATGGTAGCTGTCGCTTTTGCCGGAGGCATTGCGATCATCGGCGTCGAAGGACGAATGGCTGTAGCCGCCGAGAACACCGACGCGCCAGCCGCCGAGCAGTGTGTCAGCGCCGGCCAGCAGGCCGCCGGTCGAACGGTCGAAGGCGGCGGCGTTGCCGTCGGAATCCACCTTGCCCCATGAGCCGAAAGCTTGGCCCCAGACAGCGAAGCGATCGGTGTCGGCGGCCACCATTTCCGGTCCGCCCTCGCCATAGGCCATGACCGGCAGTGGTGCCGCGCCGGCATCGCCGAAGGCAGCATCGATGCGGTTGGTGGCGGCGTCGCGGAGGAAACGGCTGTCTTCCAGCAGCATGCCCTTGGCCGAGGCATGGATCTCGCCCGAGAGCTGGTCGAAGGCGTCCTGGGCGGCCGCCGCCGTCGGCAGCAGCAGGATGGCATCGAAGAGCGGATTGCCGGCGCCAAGGCTGTCGGCGCCGCCGCCGGTGGCGATCTGGTTGGGCGTCAGGCCTGCACTGGCAAAGCTTGCCTTGGCCAGGTTGAGATAGACATTGTTCGCGTCATAGGTGAGCGTCGGCGCAATGAAGATCGAGCTGCTGCCTTCAAAACTGACCTTGTCGAAGGCGCCGGTGACACCGCCTGCCGCCGTGACGATCGTATAGGTCGTGCCGGTCGCATAATCCGGATAGGGGGTGACGTCGACCGTGCCGCCGCCGATCGTCACCGTACCGGTGGCGCTGATCCGATCGGATGTGCCGCCGCTTTCGACTTCAACCGCATAAATCGAACCCGCCGAGAAGGTTGTGTTGCTGACATTGATCGTGCCGATCGAATTTCCCGGTGCAAAGGTGCCGCCCGAAGCAATGGTCACATTGCCTGCCGTGCCCGACCCGCCAAGCAGGCCGCCGGTGACATTGATCGCGCCGCCGAGCGAGCCGTTGACATAGAGGCCGCCGCCGAGAACGTTCGTCGTCCCGGTGAAGCCGGAGGAATTGCCGGTCAACTTGGTGTTGCCGGCGATCTGGTTGATCGTCCCCAGTCCGCTGATCGCCGAAGCGAAGCCATTGTTCGTGCTGGTATGGTTGAAATTGAGCGTGCCGGTGCCGGCGCCGAACTGGATGCTCGCCGCATTGAGCGTGCCCGCGGCCGCTGCCGGCGATCCACTCGCTGCACCGATGTTCAGCGTGCCGACGGAGCCCGCCAGGACGGCGATGTTGACCGCGCCGCCGGCCGACACGGCGCCGCCATCCGCGACCGTCAGCGTGCCTGTGCCACCGGCGCCGACGTCGAGATCTCCGCTATTGGTCCATGTCGAGCCGGTGCCGCTGACGTTGGCCATACCGATCGACCCGCCAGAAAAGCCCAGATAGCCATCGGAGTTGGCGGCCTTGCCGCCGTTCGAGACGGTCAATGAGCCCGTACCACGCTGACCGACGAGAAGGAGGTTGCTGCTGGTCCAGGTTGAGCCCGCGCCGCTGACTGCGGCCGTCCCCGTGGACCCGGCCTCAAAAGCCAGATAGCCGGCAGAGCTGGTGACCGTACCGCCGTTTGAGATCGCCAGCGTGCCGGTGCCGTTTTCGCCGAGATAGAGGGAAGAATTGTTGGTCCAGACCGAGCCGACGCCGTCGACCGTCACGGCGCCGATGGCGCCCGCGGCGGAACCTACAGTGCTCACCAGGTTGACGACGCTGCCGCCATTCGAGATCGTCAACTTGCCAGTACCGAAATAGCCGACGCGCAGGTCCGAGAAATTGGTCCAGCTCGAAGTCGGTCCATCAACCGTGACGGTGCCCACGGACCCCACGTCGTAGCCCACGGAGCCAGTCTGGTTGCTGACGGCGCCGCCATTGGTGATATCGAGCGTGCCGGTTCCTGATTGGCCGACAATGAGTTTGCCGGTATTCGCCCAGTTCGAACCCACGCCATCCACCGTCGCGGTTCCGCTGGAGCCCTGATAGTAACCCAAAATGCCGTCTACGTCGCCGAGGGCACCCCCTCCTGACACGGAAACGGTGCCTGCTCCGCCAACGCCCACAGTAAAGCCGCCGACGTTCATCCAGGTCGAGCCGATACCATCGACAGTCGCCTTACTCGAAGAATCCACCGAACCGCTACCTGCGCTTACGACGCCGCCATTCGTGATTGCCAATGTGGAGATCGAACCGGCGCCGACCTGTAGATAGCCGCTGTTGGACCAACTCGAACCCGCACCATCTACGATACCGGTACCTACGCCGGCACCGTACCCAAGCACGGCATTGACATCGCTGACACTGCCTCCATTTGTAATGTTCAACGTGCCGGAACCATCAAGCCCGACCTGCACATCGCCGCTATTGGTCCAGGTCGAACCCGCGCCATCGACGAATGCCATGCCGGTCGAGCCTGCTTTCGCGCCAATGATCCCCGCGCCATTGCTGACCGTGCCGCCATTCGAAATCGTCAACGTGCCCGTGCCGGCGTCGCCGACAAACAGGCTCGACGCGATGCTCCAGATCGAACCTATGCCATCGACCGTCGCCGTGCCGGTCGAGCCCGCTATGGCACCGACAAAGCCGATGTTGCTGCTGACGAGACCGCCGTTCTGGATGTTCAGTATGCCAGTGCCGCCATTTCCAACGTAGAGGCCGTTCGTGTCGCTCCAGGTCGATCCGCTACCGGTGACCGTAAGGGTGCCGCTCGAATCGGCATTGATGCCGAGGTAACCCGACATGGCGCTCACTGCGCCGCCGTTCTGGATCGTCAGCGCGCCGGCACCGTAATTGCCGATGGAGAGAAGGCCGGAATTGGTCCAGTGCGAGCCCGCACCGTCCACCGTCGCGGCGGCGGCCGGGCTGAAATTGTCACCGATATAGCCGTTGGTATTGCTCACCGTGCCACCGTTCTGGACCGTCAGCGTGCCGGCGCCGCTCCAGCCGACATAAAGCTCGCCGGAATTGGTCCAGGACGAGCCGGCGCCGGCGACTGTCACGCTGCCGGTCGAACCGGATTTGGCGCCGATCTGGCCGTTGGCGCTGCTCACCACGCCGCCGCTCTGGATCGTCAGCGTGCCGGCGCCGCCCCAGCCGACAAGTAGATTGCCGGAATTGGTCCAGGACGAGCCGACGCCGGTGACAGTCGCTGAGCCACTGGAACCGGCCTGCTCACCAATCGAACCGAGGGAGTTGCTTACTGCGCCGCCGTTGGAGATGGTCAGAGTGCCGACGCCGGCATGGCCGATGAAGAGCGACGAACTGTTTGTCCAGGTCGAACCCGCACCATCGACCGTCACCGCGCCGTTGGAGCCCGCATGCCAGCCGATAGTGCCTACGGCATTGCTGACCGCGCCGCCCTTGGTGATGTTCAGCGTGCCCGTGCCATGTTCGGCGATGTACAGGTCGCCGCTGTTGGTCCAGGTCGAGCCGATCCCGTCGACGGTCGCGGTGCCGGTGCCGCCGGAGCCGACATGACCCACCGTGTCGCTGACCGCGCCGCCGTTGGAGATCGACAAGGTGCCGGTGCTGCCCGGACTGGCGGCAAGGAAGAGGTCCGAACTGTTGTTCCAGGCCGAGCCTGCTCCCGTAACGGTCACGACCCCGTTCGCGTCCGTAAGGTAGCCTACAAAGCCGGCACTGCTGGCGAGCGTGCCGCCGCTTTTGATCGTCAGCGAGCCTGTGTAGCTCGCAATGGTGCCAAGAAGGAGATTATGCGCGGCCGCATTTGCCCCGTCTATCACGGTCGGATTCGGAAACTTCGGATTGAGCACGACGTCGTCACCCGAGGTGGGAACAGCGCTGTTTTTCCAGTTTCCGGCGGTGAACCAGTCCGTGGAGGCAGCGCCGGTCCATATCGCGTCTGCCGAGGCAGTGATTGGCTGGCCGAGACAGACCAGCGCGGTCGACGTCAGCGCCAGATACTTCAACGCCTTCGCCTTGCGGCTTGCAAATTCGTGTTGCGGCATTCAATCCCCTGATATGGCAGTCGTTTCGCCCTGGCGCTGACATGTCATCGGCGGCAGGCTGTTGTCTTGGGCAGGGCCGCACCGGAATTGGACTGGAGCGAGGTGCGGTGGCTTTTCCCTGCACTGTGATGGTTTGGCATCATCGGTCGCTTCGGGCGCGGCTGAAGGACCGACCGCCGCCCCGGAAGGGGATCATGTCGCCCGTCCGCAGCGGAACCATCCGAATCTATCGCACGCTCGTTGGCGTGTGGCCGAAACGGCGGCGGAAACAGCGGTTAAAGTAGGACACGTCGCTGAAGCCGTTTATCAGCGCAATTTCGCTGACGCGCATGGCGTCATTGTGCCTTTGCGAGAGCATCTTGCGTGCTCCCTGCAAGCGCTGTTCGAGAACACGTTCGGAAAAGCTGACGCCTGTCTCCTGGAGCAGATCCTGGACATAGCGCGCCGACAGCCCGAGTTCCTTCGCGACGCCTTGCGCGGAGATGCCGGGGTTGGCGAAATTGTCGGTGATCTTGGCCAGGATTGCCTGCAGTCTCGCCGCCCGCAGGCCGCGCAGGCCGGCCAGTTCGGCAGCCTCGCCCTTCGCGCCGGTCACCAGCCCGATCAGGTCGACGATCGTTTCCGTAGCATGTGTTATGAGATCGGGCGAGGCGAGAGGGGGGCCGGTCTCGAGCAATTGGCAATAGCGTTTGAGGAAATCGAGAGCTTCGTTTTCGGCGCCGATCTTCAACGCCAGCCTGTCATCGATCTGCGGGAAGGCCCGGGTGAGGACTGCGCGTGGCACGACCACGTTCGTCCACACATTCCAGTCGGCGCCGGTCATTTTCAGCGCTTCCGCCGCGGTGACCAGGACGGCTTCCCCCTGACCGACGCCGTATTCACGGCCGGCCTGCGCCCCGCTCAGCACGGTGTCGGCCTTGTTGATCAGCAGCAGGTAGCCGTCATTGCCGTCATCGGCGATGTTGCTCGCCTTCCGCGTCGCCTGCCGGATCGTTCCGGCCATCTGGCCAAGCACGAGCGATCCGACGGCGGTGGCTTCGATCGCGGCCTGGAAAGGCAGTTTTTCCGATATGCCGTATTCGACCGACCAGATCTCGGCGACATGGATATCCTGCCAGAGGGAAAAACGGTCGCTTTCGCCAAGATGCGGCGGCAAGTCGGTCGATGAGAACACCGTCTTTCTTGACAAGGAAGCGCCCCCGCTAAACCCGCAGTCTCAAAAAAATCGAACGCGGCGCTTTCCATTCCAGGAATAACCAGCGACATAGGTCGCCAAGCGTTCAACGGATCGAATTGGACCTTTAGTCGAGCTCAATCACGCTTGGCGTCACCCGAAAGTATGACGCCAGCAAAATCGTCCAGACGCGGTCGGCGTCCTTGCACCGACCCGCCGTCCAAAATTGCTGGTTTCATCTTTTGCCCACCATCCATCATGGGAGGGGCGGGCATGCCGGGGTGTAGGAGAAACGGTGGAAAGGCTGAGCAGCGAAGTCCTTTATTCGATTGTCGGCGATATCTACGACTGCGTGTTGAACCCCGACGGGTGGACTGGGGTAATGGTCCGCATCACCGAAGCCATGGATGCGGCCTATGCCACCATCGCGCTTGCCAGCACCGCCGGCAATCACGGCCGCTTCGCGGCCCAATCACCGTGGGATCCGGAGCGGATGCGCGTGCTCCAGGAGGATTATGACTTTGACGCGATTCCCGGGCTGAAGGCCGCGGTCGTCGGCGATATCGACACGCCCGTCGCCACACTGTCGCATATGAGCGAAGCCGACCTCCAGCGGACGCCCTTTTTTCAGAACTGGGCCAAACCGCAGGGATTGCGTGAGGGCTGCATCACCAAATTCGTTCATACGCCGGACCGGATCGGGCTCATGGGTTGCACCACGCGGGCAAGCAGGGGGGTGATTTCGGCCGAGGAGCAGCGCTTCCTGGCAATGCTCTCGCCGCATCTGCGCCGTGCGTCGCTGATCGGCGATCTGCTCGATCAGGCCCGCATGGCCGCCAATCTCTATCGCGCGGCGCTTGACCATCTCGCCGTGCCGGTCGTTCTGACCGGCGCCAACGGCACGATCCTCCATGCCAATGGAGCCGCCGAGCTGATGCTGTCGGGACACGGTCCCATTCTTTCCAGGAACGGTGTACTGCAGACGGAGAATGCGGCGGTTGCCCGCGCCTTGCTGGAAGCGATCGCCGGCGCCGCGGACGCGGATGGCTCGCTTGGGTCACGCGGCATCGGTCTGCCCATTTCGGCCCCGGGCCAGCCGCCCGCCGTCGCCTATGTGCTGCCGCTGAGCGAAGGCACCGCGCGCGCGGCTTTCCGGCCCGCCTGTGCCGCTGTCTTCGTCTCGACCACGACGTCCTCTTCGCCACTGCCGGAGGCCGTCCTGACCACGCTGTTCGATCTCACGCCGGCGGAGGCGCGGGTACTGCTGCGCATCGGCAGCGGGTTGTCCGCGTCCAGAAGCGCGTTGTCGCTCGGCATCGGCGAGAACACGCTGAAGACCCACCTCAACCGCATCTTCGCCAAGACCGGCACGCGCCGCCAGGCCGATCTGGTCAAACTCATTGCGGATATTGGCACGCCCGTCGCGGCTCCCGGATCATAGTGCGGGCCGCCTGAGGCTGCCAATCTCCGCCTCGCCGAGGAATCAGCGATTTCCTGACGCGCCGATCGGCCGCGGCTGATCGGCCACAGCGATCGGGAAAGCGCGGCGGCGCATTCCAGGGCAATTCCAGTGCGATCCAGCCCAAGACGTCAGGCGCGGGACAATGCAACACCGGCGCGTCGCCGAACGCCCCGCGCACGTGCCGCGCGGGGAAACGCCATTCGCCGTCACATCGGCCTTCGCCAATCGGCGCCATCAGCTCCCCATTGGACTTCGCCGGGACACCACCCATATTGAGTCCATGGAGCGTTGAGCGTGTCCTTCGCGCGGGTGGCCTTTCTTGCCGTGGCTTTTGTCGCCGCGGCTGCGTTTTCTCCCTTCGCCTCGGCTGGGAGCGAGAAGGTTGCGCTGAGCGTCGCCATTGACGGCGCCATCGGGCCGGCGAGCACCAGGCAACTCGAGGAAGCGCTCGATGTCGCCGCCAAGCGGGACGCCGCAGTCCTCATCCTGCAACTCGATACGCCGGGCGGGCTGGTCACCTCGATGCGCGAGATGATCGCCGACATCCTGGCCTCGCCGGTGCCCGTCATCGGCTATGTCGCGCCGGCCGGAGGCCATGCGGCGAGTGCCGGCACCTATATCCTCTACGCCACCCATATCGCGGCGATGGCGCCCGGCACCAATCTCGGCGCGGCGACACCGGTCGAGATCGGCGGGCTGCCGTCGCTGCCGGGCGGCGACAATGGCGACCAGAAGAACCAGGGCGACCAGAAGAACCGGGGCGACCAAAAGGGTGAGGACGGCCGGCCGGCGGGCGACGCGATGATGGCCAAGGTGACCAATGACGCGGTCGCCCTGATCCGCTCGCTCGCCGAACTGCGCGGGCGCAATGGCGACTGGGGCGAGAAGGCGGTGCGCGAGGCGGCAAGCCTGTCGGCCAATGCGGCGCTGCAGCAGCATGTCATCGACTTCGTCGCCCACGACACCACCGAGCTGTTGCAACTGGCCGATGGGCGCACCGTCGACGTGGCCGGCAAAAAAGTGGTGCTGGCGACCAAGGGGCTGCCGGTCGAGACGCTGGAGCCCGGCTGGTTCATCCAGCTTCTTTCGGTCATCACCGATCCGAACATCGCGGTCATCCTGATGCTGGTCGGAGTCTATGGCATCGTCTTCGAGTTCACCAGTCCCGGCGCGGTCGCGCCCGGCGTCATCGGCACCATCTGCCTGGTGCTCGGGCTCTATGCGCTCAACCTCCTGCCGATCAACTATACCGGCCTTGCGCTGATGCTGCTCGGCATCGCCTTCCTCATCATCGAGGCCCTCAATTCCACCGTCTTGCTTGGGGTCAGCGGCGTGGCCGCCTTTCTTTTCGGCGCCGCCATGCTGCTGAGGGTGGAGGGGCCGGGCTTTGCCATGTCATGGGCCGTCATCGGCCCCGCCGCCGCGCTGACGCTTGGGCTGGCGCTGCTGACCGGCACCTATGTCTGGGCGGCACGCAAGAACCCGCCGCGCGTCGGCGGCGAGGCGATGCGCGGCCTGCCGGTCGAGATCCTCGACTGGCAGGGCGGCGAGGGCCATGTGCTGGCTTTGGGCGAGCGCTGGCGGGCAAGGGCGGACGAACCGATCGCAGCGGGCGACAGCGTCGAGGTCACCGAGATAAGCGACCTCGTGCTGACCGTGCGGCGGCGCGATGCGGCAAGGAATGGAGCAAGACAATGATGGTTGGTTATGTGGCCTATCTGGTCGTTGCGCTGGTCGTGATCATGTTCCTGTCGGCGGCTGTCCGTATCCTCAGGGAATATCAGCGCGGCGTGGTCTTCACGCTTGGCCGCTTCACCGGGGTCAAGGGTCCTGGCCTCATCATCCTCGTCCCCTTCGTGCAGCAGATGGTGAAGGTCGACCTGCGCGTGGTGGTGCAGGATGTGCCGCCGCAGGACGTGATTTCGCGCGACAACGTCTCGGTGAAGGTGAACGCGGTGCTCTATTTCCGCATCGTCGACGCCGAGCGCGCGATCATCCAGGTCGCGGACTACATGGCCGCCACCAACCAGCTGGCGCAGACCACCCTGCGCTCGGTGCTCGGCAAGCACGAGCTCGACGAGATGCTGGCCGAGCGCGACAAGCTCAACAGCGACATCCAGGAGATCCTCGACCAGCGCACCGACGCCTGGGGAATCAAGGTCTCGAATGTCGAGATCAAGCATGTCGACCTGAACGAGAGCATGATCCGCGCCATCGCCAAGCAGGCCGAGGCCGAGCGGCTGCGGCGCGCCAAGGTGATCAATGCCGATGGCGAGCAGCAGGCGGCGGCGAAACTGGTCGAGGCGGGCCGGATGCTGGCGGCCGAGCCGCAGGCCATGCAACTGCGCTATTTCGAGGCCCTGCACGACATTGCCGGCGAGCGCTCGTCGACGGTGGTATTCCCGCTGCCGGTGGATCTGCTCAGCCAGTTCATGAAGGGGCAGGGGAAGTGAGGCATTGACGCTGCCGGTCTCTTCCCTCGTCGGCAGAGTCAATCGGCCTCGCCGCCCGAACCCTTGCCGCATTCTGCCAGCCCCTTGCCGATCGCGGCTCCGGAGCCTTTCAGCGGAAAGCTCGCCGTGCCGTATTTGTCGGCGGAAACCGTCACCTCACCCTTGCCGCGCAAGAGCGCCAGCAGTGGGTCGGAAGGGCCGGACAGGTCTGCCGTGAAGTAATTGTACATCGCCTCCAGCACGAGCGTTTTGGTCACGCTCTTGCCGCCGGCCTTGAAGCTGAAGGTGCCCTTGGTGCCGGGCTCGATCTTGTCCGCCCGCGGCGCCCAGATCATAGCTCAGCACCGGCCTGTCGAAGCAGGCCAGCATCAGATGCGCATCGCCCTTCGGCCCGCCGCAGACCGACGCCATCAGCACGCTGCCGCCTTCGTCCTCCTCCATCCGGGCGGACCAGTCGCAAGGTGCGGCATGGGTGAAAGGGGTGGCTACAAGTGCCAGTGCGACGATTGCCAGCGCGCTTTTCATTATCGGTCCCCGCCGTGGCGGGGGCATCTTATAGAGATTGGTGAAAACCGGCGAGCTGCCAATCTCCCCTGAGTGGATCGCTTATCTGCTCTTGGCCGGCTCGAACAGTTCCACCAGATTGCCGGAAGGGTCGACCAGCAAGATCTGCGAGCCGCCTGGCCCCGTCACGATTTCATTGCGGAAGTTGAGGCCCGCAGTGCGCAACCGGGCGACCTCCGCCGCCAGGTCCTCGACGATCAGATGAATGCGGTTCCAACCTCCGGGTCCCGGCCGTTCACCGTCGGGCATCGGTCTGCCCGCCGAGCTGGTCGGACCGCTCAAAAGCAGGCGAAGCGCTCCGCGTCTGACGTCCGCGAACGCCGGCGCATGGTTCGAAAGTTGCTCAAACCCCAGATGCTGCGTGTACCAGGCCACGGCGTCATCGACGTCGCTGACCATATAGCGGACATTGACAGTCGCGGACGCGGACATGGTCCTGCCTCTCTTTTTTCACGACGAAGCCAGGCTACCGCCAAGCTGCTTCATTCTTCTGCTCATAATCCTGGAACGCCTTGATCAATCCGCCCAGAACCTCCGCCGACGTCTCGAACATCGCCTTGAACTGGGGCTCATCGACCTTTGCGACATCTTCCCGCAGGTGGTCCTGAATCTCCTTGAATGCCTTCTGCATCTTCTGTGTGTGGTGCCGCGGATCGCGGTCAGCTGCGCTTGCCATTGTCCTTCTCCATTTCGTGGAGTCCTCCGTCACAAAACGCGGGCGATAGCGCTCGGGTTCCGCCTGCGGCGTTGCTGGCGAAGGCGATTGCACTAGGTATTTACGACAATCCGATCGCCGACGATTGCAAGGAGATAAACCGATGACCGATGACGCAACCGCGATCCGCCACGTGGTCGAGACCTGGATGGCGGCGAGCCGGAATGGCGATCTGGAGACCGTGCTTGGCCTGATGACGGACGATGTCGTCTTCATGGTTCCCGGCAAGGAGCCCTTCGGCAAGGAAGCCTTCGCCGCCACCTCCAGGAGCATGGGCGAGACCAAGATCGATGGTGACAGCGAGATCGTTGAGCTCAAACTGCTCGGCGACTGGGCCTATATACGCAACCGCATCGATATGACGGCGACACCGCCCGGCGGCGAGCCGGTGCATCGGTCGGGCTATACGCTGACGTTGCTGCGCAAGGAGAATGACGGCCGCTGGCGGCTGGCGCGGGATGCAAATTTGCTCGCGGCGAAAGGGTAGGGCGCGACCGCCGGAAGTGCCTATCTCCCCTTTTTTGGGGTGTGTGCACCGCGTTCGATCGCCGGCGCGAACGCCCGCTACGTCGCCCTTACCTTCGCCAGGGTGGCTCCGGCGAAAATCGCTTACCGATCCAGTCGGCGAAGGCGCGGGTCTTGGCGGCTTGTCCCTTGGCCGAGGGCACGACGACATAGACCGCGCCTTCATCGGCCAGCGTCCACTCCTCCAGGACAGGCACCAGCCGTCCGTCGGCGAGTTCGCGTCCGATCAGCCAGTCGGTGCTCATCATCAGGCCGAGGCCCTGCACGGCGGCCTCGACCAGCACCTCGGCATCGTCGCTGACCAACGGCCCGGAAACCTCGACGCGTGCGCGCCGGCCCTCGTGGTCGGTCATCTCCCAGGCCGGAAAGGTCTGGAAGCCGCTGAAGCCCAGGCAGGAATGTTCGAGCAGCGCCTGCGGCGTCCGCGGCCTGCCTCTTCGGGCGAGATAGGCGGGGGCGGCGCAAAGCAGCCGGCGCCGCGTCGCCACCTTGCGTGCCACCAGGCGCGAATCCTCCAGCGCGCCGAGCCGCACGGCGACGTCGAAATTCTCGGCGACCAGATCGGCGAAGCGGTTGGAGAATTCGGCCTCGATGCGGATATCGGGAAATTCGGCAAGGAATTGCGGCAGCAGCGGTCCGATCCACATGCGCCCGAACGTGCCAGGCAGCGCCAGCCTGAGCAGGCCGCGCGGGCTGCCTCCGGCATGCGCCGACGCGGCGGCCTCGGCCTCGTCGACGGAGGCGAGGATGGCGCGCACGCGCACCAGGAATTCGGCACCGGCTTCGGTCAGCGACACGCTGCGTGTCGTGCGATGCAGCAGCCTGACCCCCAGCCGCTCCTCCAGCGATTGCAGGCGCCGCGACAGGATGGTCGCGTCGCGCCCGACACGCGCCGCCGCCCTGGTGAAGGAGCGCGCCTCGGCGATGGCCGCGAAGGCCGCCATTTCGGCAAGGGCCGCCGGTTCATGAGATTGCTGCATGTTTCGCATTACTCAAATGCAAAATGGAACGATTATCCAGGAATAGCGCAACAGATAGGTTCACTCAACCATCGATCGTCTCACCGGAGTGAAACCATGAAAGCCATCGAACTGAGCCAACCCAGGCTCGACGCCTTCCGCGCCGCCACCGTCGCCACCCCCGAACCGCAGCGCGGCGAGGTGCTGATCCGCCAGCGTGCGGCAAGCCTCAATTTCGTCGATGTCGCGGTGGCGAGCGGCAATTATCCGGGCTCGAGCTTTCCGCTCATCCCGGTCGCCGACGGCGCCGGCGAGATCGTCGCGCTGGGCGAGGGCGTTACGAGTTTCAGCACCGGCGATCGCGTCGTCGCCCATGCCAAGCCGCGCTGGATCGGCGGCCGGCCGCGGCCCTACGAGATGACGCAGATGCGCGGCATCTCGCTGCCGGGGTCGCTGGCCGAATATGTCGCGCTGCCGGCCAATTCGCTCGTGCCGGTCCCGGCGCATCTCTCCTTCGAGGCGGCGTCGACAGTGCCGATCGCCGGCACCACGGCATGGAATGCCATCCGCGCCGCCAATGTCGGGCCGGGCTCGGTCGTCGTGCTGCTCGGCACCGGCGGCGTCTCGATCTTCACCCTGCAGCTTGCCAAGGCGGCCGGCGCCACCGTCATCATCACCTCGTCGTCGGACGAGAAGCTGGAACGGGCTAAGGCGCTGGGCGCCGATCATCTCATCAACTACCGCGCGACGTCGGACTGGGACGGCAAGGTGCTTGAGCTGACGGGCGGGCTCGGCGCCGACCTCGTCGTCGAGACCGGCGGCACCGCCACCTTCGCCCGCGCCGTCAACGCCACCGCGCCCGGCGGCACGCTGTTCACCATCGGTTTCGTCACCGGCGCCGAGGCCACGATCAACCTGCTGCCGATCATCATCAAGGCGCTGAAGGTGATCGGCAACAACACCGGGTCGGTGTCCGACCTTCGCGACGCCGCCCGCGCCATCGGCGCCGCGGGGATCAAGCCGGTCGTCGACAAGGTGTTTTCACCTGACGAGGCGACCGAGGCCTACGCCCACATGGCCGCCGGCGGCCTGCACTTCGGCAAGCTGGTGTTCGGGCTGGAGTGGTAGGGGCGAAAGTGACCGAGCGCGTAATCTCCACCGCAAAAGGAGATTACGCGCTCCATTTCAGATCAGCTTCTCCAGCGTGATCGGCAAATCGCGTACCCTCTTCCCCGTCGCGTGGAACACCGCATTGGCGATCGCGGGCGCGACACCGACGATGCCGAGCTCACCCACACCCTTGCCGCCGAGCGCCGAGGAGTGCGGGTCGGGAATGCCGACCGAGATCACCTCGATGTCCGGGATGTCGGCATTGGTCGGCACGAGGTAGTCGGCGAGGTTGTTGTTGACGATGCGGCCATGGCGACGATCCATGATGCCTTCTTCCAGCAGCGCCTGGCCGATGCCCATGATGATGCCGCCCTTCCATTGGCTTTCGGCGAGCTTGGGGTTGTAGAGCCGGCCGGAATCCAGCGCCGACACCACGCGCGAGACGCGCACCGTGCCGAAATCCTCGTCGACGCGGATCTCGATGAAATGCGCGCACCAGGAATAGCGCGAATAGTCGCCCTCGGTGTGCGGCAACGCCATGGCGATGGTGGTGTAGTTCTTGTAGCGGTCCTCGGCGGTCGAATTGGCCGGCATGGTGTCGCCGGTCGCCTCGATGCGGTCGCGGCCGACGCTCTTGAGCAGTTCGGCGATCGAGACATCGGGGCCATCGCCGCGCGGCGAGCCGATGCGGCCATTGGCGACAACCAGAGTGTTGGCCTGCAGTGCGTGGAAGGGCGAGCGCGGATCGCTGATGGCGAGCCCCACCAGTTGATCGAGCGCCGAGGTCGCGGCCTTGTGAACAGCACCCGTCATCACGCCGGCCAGGCGCGAGCCGCCGCTGACGCCGGCGCGGGCAAAGCGGGAGTCGCCGAGCTTCACCACCACATCGTCGGCCGGCACGCCGAGCGTCTCGGCGGCGGTCTGCGCCAGGATGGTGTAGGTGCCCTGGCCCATGTCGATCGAGGAGCTTTCGACCTCGACCGAGCCGTCGGCCAGGATGCGCACGACGGCCTCGCCATAGGCGCGCCGCACCGGATAGGTGCCGGCGGCGACGCCCCAGCCGATCAGCTGGTTGCCGTCGCGCATCGAGCGCGGTTTCGGCGAGCGCCTGGACCAGCCGAAGCGTTCGGCGCCTGCGGCAAAAGCCTCGCGCAACTGCCTGGTCGACCAGGCCTTTTTCGCGTGCGGATCCTGTTCGGCATAGTTGCGCAGGCGGATTTCCAATGGATCGATGCCGACCTCATAGGCGAGCTCGTCGATGGCGCTTTCGATGCCGAAGGCCGAGGGATTTTCGCCCGGCGCGCGCATGGCGCCCGGCACCACGGAATTGACCCGCACGACATTCTGCTTCGAGGAGAAATTCGGCGTCGCGTACATGATCGAGGTGACCGAACCCAGCGGCTCGACCCACATGCCGTCGATGGACGTTTCATTGACGCCGCGATGCACGATCGACTGGATCACGCCGTCGCGGTCGGCGCCGATGGTCACGGTCTGGCGCGTCGCGGCGCGGCCGCCATAGCCGGTAAAGGTCTGCGGCCGCGTCATCACCAGCTTCACCGGGCGGCCGATCATTTTGGCGGCACTTGCCGCCACCGCACCGTGGCTCAGCGCCAGCGCCTTGGAGCCGAAGCCGCCGCCAATATAGGGCGAGACCAGCCGCACATTCTCGAACGGCACTTCGAACCATTCGGCATAGGTGCGGGCCATGCCGTCGAGCCACTGGCTCGGCTCCCACACGGTCAGACGATCACCTTCCCAGCGCGCAATCAGGCCATGCGGCTCCATCGGCGCCTGGTATTCGCGCGGCGTGTTGTAGGCGGCGCAGATGCGCACCGGCGCGGCGGCGAAGGCGGCGGGCGCATCGCCCCATTCCTTGGTCATGGCGTCGATCGCAATGCCGTCACCGGCCTTGCCGTCGCTGAGGTCGACGATGGAAGGCGTCTCGTCGTAGCTGACGTTGACCAGGGCCGCCGCGGCGACCGCCTGCTCGAAGGTTTCGGCGACAACCGCCGCGACATGCTGGCCCGAGAAGGTGATGTCGCGGGCCAGCGGGCAATAGGGCTTGTCCGGCGGCGGCGTGCCGAGCCAGTCCGACGCGGTCCTCAGGCTGATGATGGTATCCGGCGTCAGCACTCGCAGCACGCCGGGCGAGGCTTCAGCGCTTGCCGTGTCGATCGCGCGTACCTTGCCCGAGGCGATCGTGCTTTCGACCAGCACGGCGTAAGCCAGTCCTTCGAGCTGCTGTTCGACCGCGTATTTCGCGGCACCGGTGATCTTGGCCGGGCCGTCGACGCGCGACAGCCGGCCGCCGACGGCCTCCGCCAGTGTGCCGTCGGAGGCGTCGCCCCGTTTCGATTCACCAACTCTGATGTTGTGAACGGTCATGCCGTCTCTCCCAATTTGAGGATGGCGCGCGCGACAACGCGCGGCGCGAGCTCGATCTTGTAATGGTTGGCGCCATGGTCGACGGCACCTTCGACGGCGAGCAGGCTGGCGGCACGGACGGTTTCCGGCTCCAGCACCTTCCCCTTCAGGGCGTCTTCCACGGCACGGACGCGCCAGGGCCTGGTCGCGACGCCGCCGAGCGCGACGCGCAGATCGCGGATGGTGCGGCCATCTGCTTCGAATTCGATGCCGACAGCGGCACTCGCGGCGGCGAATTCATAGGATTGCCGGTCGCGGATCTTCAGATAGGTCGAGCGGCGGGCTGCCGCGGAGGCAGGGATTGCGATTGCGGTGATCATCTCGCCCGGCTCGATCGCGTGTTCCCTGTCGGGCGTGGTGCCGGGCAGCAGGAAGAAGTCATCCACCAGAAGCTTGCGCTCGCCCAGATGAACTGTTGCGTCGAAGGCGACCAAGGCGGTGGCGAGGTCGCCGGGATACATGGCGATACAGGCCTCGCTGGTGCCGAGCACCGCGTGTCCCCTGGTGACTCCGCCGATGGCCGAACAGCCGCTGCCTGATACACGCTTGTTGCAGGCGGCAAAATTCACGGGATCGCGGAAATAGGGGCAGCGCGTGCGCTGCATCAGATTGCCGCCGATGGTCGCCATGTTGCGGATCTGCGCCGACGCCGCCTGCCACAGCGCTTCCGAGATGGCGGGGAAGCGGCTCTTGATGTCGGCATGGTCGGCGACATGGCCCATTCTGGCGAGCGCGCCGATGGTGGCGCCGCGCTCGTCGACCGCGATCCGGTCGAGCCCCTTGAGATGGGTGATGTCGACCAGCGTGTCGGGCTCGGCGACGCCGCATTTGGCGAGGTCGATCAGCGTGGTGCCGCCGGCCAGCAGCATGGCGCCGGGCAGGGCGGCCGCCTGGCGTGCGGCGTCAGTCGAAGTGGCGCGCAGGTATGAAAAATCCCTCATGATGCGAACTCCTGGGCTGCCTGGCGGACGGCGGCAACGATGTGCGGATAGGCGCCGCAGCGGCAGAGATTGCCGGCCATGTATTCGCGGATTTCCTCGTCGGAGCCGGCATGGCCCTCGCGGATGCAGGCCACCGCCGACATGATCTGGCCGGGCGTGCAATAGCCGCACTGGAAGGCGTCCCGTTCGAGGAAGGCAGCCTGCACGGGATGCAGTTCGCCCTCCCGTGCAAGCCCCTCTATGGTGGTGATGGCGCGGCCCTCGGCTTGCGCGGCCAGCGTCAGACAAGCCAGCACGCGCTCGCCGTCTATGTGCACGGTGCAGGCGCCGCACTGGCCATGGTCGCAGCCCTTCTTGGTGCCGGTCAGGCCGAGCCGCTCGCGCAGAGCATCGAGCAGCGTCACGCGCGGCTCAATCTGCAATTCGTGGTGCCGGCCGTTGATGTCGAGATGGACGGGGATTTTCGTCATGGGCGTCTGGCTCCAGTTGCTTGACGCTGAGGGGAATGATCTGGTGTCGGGGCGGGGGAGGGCAAGGGCGTCTTCGTCAATCCCCGGCTGGCAGGGGAGCTGTGGCTTGCGGCTTTGAAAGACGTGACATACCCGTTCCCCTTCTTATATGATGAAGGCACTCCACTAAAGCGGAGGTGCCTCCGTTTATTACGTGGGGGCTGACCCGGCCGGGTTCAAGCCCCTGACACAATGTGGAGAAAAAATTGGCCGTCGAGCCGTCCGCGATCGCCGAAACGAAGACCGCCACGGAGGAAAAGCCGCTGCGCGCGGATGCCCGGCGCAACCGCGACCGGCTGGTCGAGGTGGCGGCTTCGGTGTTTGCCGAGCGCGGCATCGATGCCTCGCTGGAGGAGATCGCGCGTCGCGCCGGCGTCGGCATCGGCACGCTCTACCGGCATTTCCCGACGCGCGAGCATCTGGTCGAGGTGGTCTACCGCCGCGAGGTCGAGGCGCTGTGCGCCGCCGCCGGCGAGCTTGCCGCGAAACATCCCTCCGATGTCGCGCTGGAAGAATGGATGCGGCGCTTCGTCGACTACATCGCCACCAAGCGTGGCCTGGCGACCAGCCTGCGCATCCTGCTGACAACCAATTCCACCCTGTTCTCCGACACGTCGGGGCGGGTCTCGCAGGCCTTGCGCCAACTGGTCGAGGCGGCGGTGGCCGACGGCACCATCCGTGGCGACGTCGATGCCTCCGACGTGCTGCACGCGCTGTCGGGCATCTACTCAGCGCCCGATACGCCAGAGTGGCGCGACCGCTCGCGGCGGCTGGTCAAGCTGTTGATGGACGGGCTGCGGTTCGGGGCGGGGAAGGGCTGACATCGTGGACGACCTCAGCTTGTTGCTGACTGGTTCGTCAGCGGGGAGGACACCAGCCTGGCAGCCGCCAACAGTCTGGAAGCGTTGCTCGACGCGGCCTATCCCGATGATGAGCTTGTTCAAGATGTGGTCATAGACCTTGCGAGCTACAGACCCGGCGGCGGCCCGTTTCTCTTCGATAAGCTGGAGATTCAACGGCGCTTGCATCGCCTTCGCGATTATCTTTCGCGCCGCACCTAAAGAGATCTAGAGCGAAGCGGGACGCAGGGCTTGCAACCAAATGCGAGCGGTTGTTAAAATCCTCACATTTCAAGGGATGCACAGGCCAACGCATGACGGCTCGCAAGGCGCAAAGGACGGCACGGCTTATCGATCTGCTGTCGCAGCGGCGGGTTATCCATCTCAGCGAAGCGGCAGCGCTGCTCGGCGTTTCCGAGATGACGGTGCGGCGTGACATCGCCACCAACCAGGGGCAGATCGCCTATCTCGGCGGGCACATATTGGCGGCGGCCGAGATCGAGGCCGATATTCCCTATGAACTGGCGACCGCGGCCGACAGCCATGCGGCGGCCAAGCGCGAAGCCTGTGTGCATGCGGTGCGCAAGATACGGCCCGACGAGACGATCTTCATCGACTGCGGCACGACGCTGATCCATCTGATCGATCTCATTCCCGACAATTATCAAATAACGGCAATATGTTACGCCATGAATATCGCGGAACGCCTGAGCCGCAAGCCCAATGTCACCATCATCATGCTGGGTGGTGTCTATCATCCGGCCTCGGCGTCTTTCTCGGGCACGCATGATTTCGACATTCTGAACAGCGTCGGCATCAACGCAGCCTTCCTGTCGGCCGCCGGCGTCGACGCCAAGCGCGGCGCCACCTGCGAGCATTTCCACGAAGCGGTGGTGAAGCAGAAGGTGATGAGCCTGGCGCGCGAAAATTATCTGGTCATCGACTCGAGCAAGATCGGCAAGCTCAAGCGGGCCTTTTTTTCGGCCATGGACGGCTTCGACGCCATCATCACCGAACATGGCGAGGTCGGGCCGGATTCATTCCTGCCGCAGGCCGTTTGACATTTTACTGGTCTGATGGAAAAGTCACAAAAAAAGTAAGAGAAGTCTCAAAAGGGACTCGACGGGGGTAGGGGACGCGTCAACGGGAGGAAGTGCGGGCGTCATGGTCGAACAGGGTTCGATTGCGCTGATTTCCGAGGCTCCCTTGCTGCGCGTCGAGGGCGTCAGGAAGCGGTTCGGCGGCGTCAATGCGCTGCGCGGCGTCAGCCTCGAGATCCTGTCCGGTGAAGTCCACGCACTGCTCGGCGAAAACGGCGCCGGCAAGTCGACGCTGATCAAGATCCTGAGCGGCGTGCACGTGCATGATGGCGGCTCGATCGAAATCGACGACAAGCCTGTCTCGTTTTCTTCGCCCGCCCAGTCGCGCGATGCCGGCGTGGCGGTGGTTTACCAGGATCTGAGCCTGGTCGAGTCGCTGTCGGTCGCCGACAATCTGCTTTTGGGGCGAGAGCCGCAGACGCGGCTCGGCTTCCTGAAAAAGCGCCAGCTGGTGGCGCAGGCCGAGGCCTTCCTCAAATCGCAGAACATTCCGCTCGATGCCCGCGCCATGGTCGGCTCGCTGCCCTTCGCCTATCGCCAGATGACCGAGATCGCCAAGGCGCTGATGGGCGATGTCCGCCTGCTCATCCTCGACGAGCCGACCTCGGCGCTGACCGATGATGAGGAGAAGATCCTGTTCGAGGCGATCCGGGCGGTTGCAGCACGTGGCGTCGGGGTGATCTACGTCACCCACCGCCTCAACGAAGTGTTCCGCATTTCGAACCGGGTGACGGTGTTCCGCGACGGCCAGAACGCCGGAACTTTCGTCACGGCGCAAACCAATATGCGGCAATTGGTCGGCGCGATCGTCGGGCCGGATCACGCTGTGCTAAAAGCAGATGGCGCCGCATCCGGACAAGGGCAGGCGCCGTCCGCCGGTTCATCTGAAAAGCCCGTGCTCGAATTGAAAGGCGTCAGCAATGACCGGCTCGACGGGGCCAGTCTCGAATTGCGCGCGGGCGAAATCCACGGCCTTGCCGGGCTGATCGGCAGCGGACGCACCGAAATCCTGCAGACCATCTTCGGCCTGCGGCCCATCCAGTCGGGCGAGGCCAGCCTGGACGGCGTGTCGCTGAAGGGAACAGACCCGGCGGCGGCGATCGGGCAAGGCATCGCACTGGTGCCGGAGGACCGGCACGTCCAGGGCCTGGTCCTCGAACATTCGATCGAGCGCAATCTGACCTTGCCGCGGCTGCCTTATTTCTCGCGCCTTGGCTGGCTGCAGCGCCGGCCGGCGAGCGAACATGCCAATGCGGCGATGCGCAGGCTGGCCGTGAAGGCGCCAAGCGCGTCGACCATGGTGAAGAACCTGTCGGGCGGCAACCAGCAGAAGGTCGTGTTCGGCAAATGGAACGAGCCACGGCCGCGCGTGCTGTTGCTCGACGAGCCGACGGTCGGGGTCGATGTCGGCGCGCGCGAGGAGATTTACGGCGTCATTCGCGCCGCTTCGGCGGCCGGCAGCGGGGTGCTGCTGGTGTCTTCGGATCTCTCCGAACTGCTGCAACTCTGCGACCGCATCTCGATCGTCGTCGATGGCCGCATCACCAGGACGATCGCGTGGCCGGAATTCGGCAGCGCCGAGGACCTGCATCACCTCATTCAACTTTCGCAGCCATCGGAAGAGCACGCGGCATGACCGACATCCACAGCCCGGCAAAAGCCGCCACCAACCAACCGAGCGGGCGCTCGGCCTTGCAGCATCTGCTCAAGGGCGAGCGTCCCTACATGCTCTATGTCGCCTTCGCCGTCATGCTGATCGTTTTCAGCCTGGCGTCACCATGGTTCCTGTCTATCGACAATTTTCTCAACATCGGCCGTCAGACGACGCTGGTGTCGATCATTGCGGTGGGCATGACATTCGTCATCATCTCCAGGCAGATCGACCTGTCGGTGGCCTCGACGCTGGCACTTTCGGGCATGAGCGCGTCGCTGGCGATGGCCTTTGTCGCCAACAACTGGGTCGTCGGCGCCGTGGCCGGGCTGGGCACCGGGGCGCTGATCGGGCTGCTCAACGGCGTCTTGACCACGCGTCTGGAAATCCCGTCCTTCCTGGTGACATTGGGCACGCTGAGCGGCGCACGCGGGCTGGCGCTGATGGTCACCAACACCAAGCCGGTCATCATCACCAACGAGTATTATTTCGCGATCTTCGGCGAAGGCTCGGTGCTCGGCATCCCGGCGCCGATCCTGTGGACGCTCGGCGTCACCATCGCCGGCATCTTGCTGCTGCACTACAGCGTCTATGGGCGGCGGGTTTACGCGGCGGGCGGCAACCCGACGGCGGCGCTCTATTCCGGCGTGCATATCAAGCAGGTCACGACGCTTGCCTTCGTGCTGACCGGGACGCTCGCCGGGCTGGCGTCGCTGATCCTGTCGGCGCGCTCGCACGCGGCGCGGCCCGATGTGGTGCAAGGCATGGAGCTCGATGTCATCGCCTCGGTCATCCTTGGCGGCTGCAGCCTGTTCGGCGGCCGCGGCTTCGTGCTCGGCACGCTGCTCGGCAGCCTGATCATCGGCACGCTCAACAACGGGCTGGTGCTGCTCGGCGTCAGCTCGTCACTGCAACTCGTCATTAAAGGAGCAATCATCGTCGCCGCTGTCGCGTTCACGAGGAGGTAAGGCGCACGCGGAAATCAGCAGAAGCCGCCGGCTCCAAACGGCAAGACAATATCAACAATCAACGGAGGAAGTCATGAAATCGGTTCACTCGCTTTTCTGCACATTGAGCCTCGCCGCCAGCGCCTTCGCGCTGTCGACGACCCTCAGCCTCGCGCAAACGCCGGACACCTGCGTTAGCGGCGTCGACATGGCGACGCTCGGCCCCAAGGGCATTGTCGGCCAAGGCCCGCACGGTGAAAAGGCAGCCTCGCCCGACGAGCTGAAGCTGACCGATGACGAGGCCGCCAAGGTCAAGGCCGGCAAGTTCAAGGTCGGCATTTCCATGCAGACGGTGAACCTCGACTGGTCGCAATTGCAGGTGCAAGGCATCAGCGAAACGCTGGCCAAATATGGCGTCACCGTCACCGGCGTGGCGTCGGCCGAATATCAGGTCGACAAGCAGATCGCCGATATCGAGAACACCATCCAGCAGCATCCGGACGGCATCATTTCCATTCCCGTCGATTTCACCGCGACGGCGCCGACCTACAAGAAGGTGGGCGAGGCCGGCATCAAGCTGGTGTTCATGGACAGCATCCCGGTTGGCCTCTCATCTCCAAAGGATTTTGCCTCGATGATCTCGGCCGACAGCCAGGGCAACGGCCAGATCGCTGCGCAGATCCTGGCGTCCTGCATGCCCAAGGGCGGCACGATCGGCCTGGTGAATTTCGGCGTCGACTATTTCAGCACCAATGAGCGCACCAAGGGCGTCGGCGAGTGGATGAAGAAGAACCGGCCCGACATCGTCATGAAGCAGGTCGACTTCACCGATCCCTCGAAGGTCTCGCAGATCTCCGGCGACTTCCTCACCGGCAATCCGGATGTGAAGGGCCTGTTCGCGGTCTGGGACCAGCCGGCGCTGGACACGCTGTCCTCGATGCGGGCGCAAGGCATCGACATTCCGATCACCACGGTCGATCTCGGCCTGCAGTCGGCGATCGAAATTGCCAAGGGCGGCCCGCTCAAGGCAACCGGCTCGCAGCGCCCCTATGACCAGGGTGTGGCCGAAGCGATGGCGATGATGAAGGCGCTGATCGGGCAACCCACGCCGGCCTGGGTCGGCGTGCAGTCGCTGCCGGTGGTGCAGTCCAACGTGCTGGAATCCTTCAAGACCGTCTTCCACAAGGATCCGCCGGCCGAGCTCGTCGACGCCTGCAACAGCGCCAAGCCGAAGTGCAATTGAGGTAATTGAGGTAATTGCGTGGGCGCGGGAGAGATCCCGCGCCACCAGCCGGAACGACCATTCTGGGCTGGGCCTACATGTCTCTCGACCAGGTCGGCGAGGGCAGCGCCAACCCATTCGAAGGCAATGCCAACGACGTTCCGATCTCGCAGATCTGCCGCGACATCGAGATCGAACTGCGCGCCGGACTTGGCGAGGCTGACCTGCCCAAGCCCTTGCTGCCCGTCAACGACATCGCGACCTGAAGTGCCTGATCTGGCGCGGCTACGCTTTCGCTTCGACGAGGATCACCAGCGATTCCGGCACCACGCCATCGTGCGCCATGGCGTCGGCGGCCGCCTTGCTCTGCATCAGCGCGGCCATCTTGTCCATGTCCGGCACGTCCATCATCACGGCCACCCGCTTCGGGTTCTGCGGATCGACGAAGGTGCGGATGTTGGTGATCCCCAGCGAGCCGAAAAGCTCCTTGCGCTTGGGTGAACTGAGCCAGTGCTTGCTGTCTTTCGAGATGTTGTGATGGCCGATTACGGTTGGCATGGCATCCTCCCCAGGGTGACGCCGGCGGTCGATATCGCCCGCCTGATGCTGCGATCCACCTGTACGGGCCAGTGAGCGCTGTTTCCCGTAGACTGTCAATTAGCGGTTGCTGATATACCTCCGTCCCGAGGACTGAGCCACGACGGCCCTACTGGCGGCACAATCGTCGCCGACCTATGTCGATGTCCAACCGCTGGCGATCGCAAAGATGGAACAATGCGGCACGACAGGCTTGTCCTGACCCTGATTTGGCGCGAGCTCTCGGCTGGCCTGCGCTCGATGCGCCGACGCGACCTTGCATGGATCGTCACTGGCGGCGGGGCGCTGCTCGCCTACGCCATTGCCGACATCGTCGTCGCCTTGCAGGCGGCATCCACCGCGCTGCGGCAGGCACAGGCGCTGTGGACGGCCGGCCTGCCGGGATCGCTTCTTTGCCTTGGCGGCTTCGCCGGCAGTGCAATCGCAAGACTTTGCCTGTCGTGTGCCTTCGCGCCGTTCCTGAAAGCACTGCCGCTTCCACTCATGGAGCGCCGGCGCATGGCGGCGGTGGCGGCATGCGCGCTGGGCGTTCCCCTTGCCTTCATCGTCGCGGCGACAGTGGGCCTTGGCTGTTTCGTCATCGCAAAGCCACTGGCGCCGGCCTGGGGTCTCGGTGCCGCGATGCTGTTTGGCGCCGGATTTGGCGCGGCGGCGGTGCTGCGCCTGCGGAGCGCTCGCGGCCTGGTCCACGCCGACAATACCGATCCGGTGAGCGATCCGGGCGGGCGCCGCCCGTCGCTCGGCGCCTTCGATCGATCGACGCCGGCCTGGCTCTCGAGCTGGGCCTGGGGTCTGCCCGCCGGGCGCGTAAGGTTTTCATGGCGGCTGGCGGGAGCAGGCATCCTTTTCGGCCTCGCGGCGGTCGTTGCCGGCTCCATCAGCCTTGTCCACCATGATGCCGTGCCGGCGGCCATGGCAGGGCTGACCGGGGGCCTTCTGGTGTTCATGCTGAGCGCTCGGTTCCATCCGCTCGGCTCGCCGGTGCTGCGCACGGCTCCCCTCGGCTTCGTCAGGGCCTGGCTGCGCCTGGCGCGGCTGCCGCTGCAGTTGTCGCTTGCCTTCTTTCTCTTGCCGGCGGGCGCCGCCCTGGCGGCGGAGCCGTCGGCCTGGGCGATGCCGCTCGCCAGCGGCTTCTGGCTGCTGGCGCTGAACGGCGCCTATGCGGTGTTTGCCGCCTATTTCATGACCGCGCCGTTCGTTGCCGCGCTGAGCTTCCTCGGCGCCATTGCCTACGCCAGCTACGAGACGCTCGAATATGGGCGCACGGTGCTGATCGGCTTTGCCGCCCTTGTCCTGTTTCTGTGGCACCAGGCGCAACGGAGATATCGCCATGGATAGCAGCGTCGATCCCGCCGAAATCCTCGCGGTTCGCGGGCTCAGCGCCGGGTATGGTCGTCGCGCGGTCGTCAGCGGCATCGATCTGTCGCTCGAACGGGGCGACGTGCTGGGCCTGCTCGGCGCCAACGGCTCGGGCAAGTCCACCTTGCTCAGGGCGATCACGGGCCAGATCCGGCCGCTCGGAGGGACCGTGGCGATCGACGGCGCCGACCTTGCCAGGGCACCGGAACGCGCCAAGTCAGGCTTCGGCCTTGCCGTCGATCCATCCGACCTGCCGGCGGCGCTGAGCGGGCGGCAATACCTTCAACTCGTCGCCTCGATCCGCGGTTGCGCCGAAGACGACTGGCCTGGCGTCGATGTCGCCGAACGGCTCGGGCTCAAGCGCTGGATTGAACGGCCGATCGCCGAATATTCACTCGGCACGCGGGCCAAGATCGCCATTGCCGCGGCCTTGCTTGGCGCGCCACCGCTGCTGATCCTCGATGAGTCCCTGAACGGCCTCGATCCGCTCGCCGGCTTTGAGGTGAAGCGCATCATCCTGGCCCTGGCTTCCAGTGGCCGCCATGCCGTCATCATCTCTACCCATGTCGTGGAAGCGGTGCCGGGACTGTGCAACCGCGCCGTCCTCCTGGCCGATGGCCGCATGGCGCGCGACTGGCACGCAAGGCAACTGGCCGAGGCTGGCCAGATGCGCGGCGCCTTCGAAGCCGAAGTCATGCAGGCACTGACGGTCCAGGCGGTCGATGGGTGAGGGCACGTTGCGGTCGTTTCGCGATCGCTGCGGTCACGCAGGGCTCAAACCTCCAGGCATACCTTGCCGAAATGCTTCCGCGCTGCGTAGTGCGTGAAGGCGGCGGCTATCTCGCGCAGGGGGAAGCGGCGGTCGATGACGGGTTTGATGCGATTGGCCTCTATCGCGCGGATCATGTCCTCCTGGTCCGCCCGGCTGCCGATCGAAATGCCGCTGATGCGGATCTGGTTCGAGAATATGGCCGGGATCGAGACATCAGCCGCAAAGCCGGTGAGCACGCCGATCAGGGCGATGTGGCCGCCTGTCCGGCAGGCGGTTAGGGATTGCGCCAGCGTGGCCGGGCCGCCGACTTCGATCACGTGATCGACGCCGCGTCCGTCCGTCAACTCTCGAACCTTGCGGCTCCAGTCCGGCACGGCCTTGTAGTTGATGAGGGCGTCGGCGCCGAGGCGGCTTAACCGCTCCAGCTTTTCCTCATCGGAGGAGGTGGCGATGACCCTGGCGCCGGCGGCCTTGGCGAATTGCAGCGCAAACAGCGACACGCTGCCGGTGCCGAGAACCAGAACCGTGTCTCCGGGCTTGACCTTGCCGCACACGACCAGGCCTCGCCAGGCAGTGACGCCGGTGCAGGTGAGCGCCGCCGCTTGCGCGTGCGTATAGCCCGCGGGAGCTTTGGTGAAGGCCTGCGCGGGCATGCAGACATATTCGCTGGCGAAGCCGTCGAAACTTTCTCCCGGGATGTCGCGCCTGGTGGCGGGCGTCATGTCGCCATCCAGCCACCAGGGATAGAAGACACTGACGACGCTGTCGCCGGGCTTGAGCGCATCGACATTGCTGCCGACGGCGATCACGTCGCCGGCACCGTCGGACAGCGGAACGCGGCGGTCGGCCAGGGGTGTCTTGCCCTGCACGGCGAAATCGTCGCGCATGTTCAGCGAGCAGGCGCGGATCCTGACCATCACGTCGCCGGGTCCCGGCTGGGGCGGATCTTCCTCGACCAGGTCGAGCCTGTCCAGGCCACCCGGCGCTCTAAGCCTGACGAGCTTCATCTGCCTTCTCCGAAATGTGGGATGTTTGATGCAGGCGGCGCGCGCCGGCGCTATCGAATCTGGCGGCCGGAAATCACCCGCAGCCAGGGCGCCAGGTGGAAGGCGCTCATCAGGAGATACATGGCCGGCATCCCGGTTAACGGGCCGGTCAGCGGCGAGGCGCCCATGCACAGCATCGCCGCGTCGCCGCCTTGAAGGCAGGAGAGCAGGGCCATCAGGGCGAAGGTGGGTGCCGCCGCGAGGCATAGCCAGTCGGCGATGCCAAGGGTGCTGGTGTTTTCAGGGGTCGCGCTGCCGGTACCAGAATGGATATCGCTCATGATCTTGATCCCGTGATGGTTGCGGCCCGTCAGAACTTGGGTTCCTCGCCCCCGCCACAGGCGGAGGAGAGGTGTCCGCGAAGCGGACGGAGAGGGGACCTTCGGGCGCAGCCTCTCCGTCTCGGCTTCGCCGAGCCACCTCTCTCGAGCGAGGAACCCAGGCTGGACAGGGGCTTGGCTCTCGCCAGTTCCTGCTACTCACCCTTGTCCCTGAAGGCGGCTTCGCCGGCGGCGGCCACTTCGGCCCATTTCTTGTCGGCGCCAGCTTCGTAATTGTCGTGCCAGTTCCACCAGCTGTAGAGCGGCGTCTGGGGATAGCCTTCGGGCGAATCCTCCCAGATCTCCTGGCGGCCGAGCGGGGTGGCATCGAGATAGCTCCAGACCGTGCCCATCTGCTCGTCGCCGCGGCTGCTGATGAAATAGGTACGGAAGACGCGGTCGCCGTCATGGATGAAGACGTTGTGGCCGTGCCATTCGTCGACGCCGAAATCCTTGTCGAAGCTGTCGGTGATCGTGTACCAGGGCATCTCCCAGCCCATCCGCGCCTTCAGCCTGACAATGTCAGCCTGCGGCGCGCGCGAGGCGTAGGCCAGCGTGGTGTTGCGGGCGTTGAGATGGGCGAGGTGGCCGACCTGGTCGGCGCCGAGCGAGCAGCCGCGGCAGGCATGATCGGGCCAACCATAGACGCCCGGCTCGTAGAAGGCGCGGTAGACGATCAGCTGGCGGCGGCCTTCGAACAGGTCGAGCAGGCTTGCCTTGCCGTTGGGGCCCTCGAACACATAGGCCTTGTCCACTTCCATCCACGGCATGCGCCGGCGTTCGGCGGCGAGCGCATCCTTGGCGCGCAGCGTCGCCTTCTCCTTCACCAGCATCTTTTCGCGGGCGGCGTCCCATTCCTGCCGCGAAACGACCGGCGGGGTCTTCATCGTCATGTGCTTGGTCATTGGTCTTCTCCTTTGTCAGTCATGGCGCCGTCGCGGCCTGCGATCGCGTTGGGATCCAGGGTAGAGCGATGAGGCGGGGTGGGGTGAGTTACATCCGCGACGGGATTGGAATCGTCCGGCCCGGCGCAGCAGGGGTGGCGGGGCCGTGCGGTGTGTTCGAGATTGTCGGTTGCAGGCATTTTCAACTATCCCTAATGAGATGCTTACTGTTAATACCTGAGATGCTCAGGCTAGCGGGTGCCGGAATTGGCGTCAACGGTGCCGATGACGGCCTCAGCCACATGGCTAGGTCTCCATCGCGCCGTTGCGACTTGCTGACCGGCGGTGGTGATTTAAGCTAGGGCGCAAACGTGCCGCGGTGGGAGTTACAAGTTTGACGGGATTTGCATGGACTCGCTGATCACCGCGGCGGCATTGGCGCTGGCGGCGGGCGATCCGCTCGGCGCGCTCGACCGCGTCGCCTTGCGCGAGGATGCGCCGGCGCTGGCGCTGCGCGGCATCGCCATGGCGCAGCTCGGCGACTTCGACCGCGCCAAGCTTCTGTTGCGGCGGGCGGCGCGCGCCTTCAGCCCGAAAGAGGCCGTCGCGCGCGCCAGATGCGTCGTCGCCGAGGCCGAGATCGCGCTGGTCTCGCGTGACCTGGGCTGGCCGGCCAAGGCGCTCGACGCGGCGCGCACGACGCTGGAGAAGCATGGCGACCGGCTGAACGCGGCGCATGCGGGTCATCTCAAGGTGCGGCGCCTACTGTTGATCGGCCGGCTCGACGAGGCCGAGCATGTGCTGGCCGGGCTCGACCCGACGCCGCTGCCGCCGGCCGCACGGGCCGCGCATGAGCTCGCCGTCGCCGGCATCGCCATGCGGCGCCTGCGGACCCGGCCGGCGCGCGCGGCGCTGGAATGGGCGCGCAACGCCGCCCGCCAGGCGGGTATTCCAGGCCTCATGGCCGAAGTCGACAGCGCATCCCTGGCGCTGGAAACCCCGGCGGCGCGGCTGATCGCCCAAGGCACGGAGCGGCCGTTGCTGCTCGAGGAGGTCGAGGCGCTGCAGGCATCGCCGGCGCTGGTCGTCAATGCCTTTCGCTACACCGTGCGCGCCGGGGACAGAACGGTCTCGCTGGCGAGCCGGCCGGTGCTGTTCGCGCTGGCGCGCGCACTCGCCGAAGCCTGGCCCGGGGATGTCTCGCGCGAGGAACTCGTGGCGCGGGCCTTTGGCGGCAAGCATGCCGATGAATCGCACCGCGCCCGGCTGCGCGTCGAGATCGGCCGGCTGCGCGCCGAGCTTGCAGCACTTGCCGACATCAGCGCCACCAAGCGCGGTTTCACGCTGGCGCCGCACCTGGCGCGCGCGGTGATGGTGCTGGCGCGGCCGATCGAAGAACGGCACGCCGCCGTGCTGGCCTTGCTCGCCGATGGCGAATCCTGGTCGAGCTCGGCGCTGGCGCTGGCGCTCGGAACCGGCCAGCGCAGCGTGCAGCGGGCGCTCGAGCCGCTCGCCGAGACCGGCAAGGTGCAGTCTTTCGGCCATGGCCGGGCGCGCCGCTGGATGACGCCGCCGGTGGCCGGATTCACGACCACCTTGTTACTCCCGGCGCCGCTGCCGAACGGCTAAGGTGTGGCGAGATTCAGGTGAGGCCAGCCTGACCGGAATCTCGACCCACCTAAATCCCGTACCGAAGATCAGCGGATGACGACCACAATCGAGGATCAAGACATGAAGCATTCACCGGCCGAAATCCTGTGCGAATACGGACCCTTTCCGGGTGTGGAGCGGATACATGGGGTGAGCTATGACGGCGAGAACGTCTGGTTTGCCTCGGGCGACAGGCTGAACGCCTTCGATCCGCAAAGCGGTCAGACGCTGCGTTCGATCGATGTCGCCGCGCATGCCGGCACCGCCTTTGACGGCCGGCATTTCTTCCAGCTCGCCAATGATCGCATCCAGAAGATCGACCCCGATACCGGCGCGGTGCTCGCCACGATCCCGGCGCCCGGCGGCGGCCGCGATTCCGGGCTCACCTGGGCCGAAGGCACGCTCTGGGTGGGGCAGTACCGCGAGCGCAAGATCCACCAGATCGATCCCGAGACCGGGAAAATCCTGCGCAGCATCGAATCCAGCCGCTTCGTCACCGGTGTGACCTGGGTGGATGGCGAATTGTGGCACGCCACCTTGGAGGGCGACGAGAGCGATCTGCGCCGAGTCGACCCGAAAACCGGCAAGCTTCTGGAGAGGCTCGACATGCCTGCCGGCATGACCGTCTCGGGGCTGGAATCCGACGGTGGCGACCGCCTGTTCTGCGGCAGCACTTCCACCCCGATGGTGCGAGCGGTGCGCCGGCCGAAATGAGCCGGTTCTCCTGACGAAGACATCAAGTCCGTGAGTCGCCGGCGAATTTATCCGCCGGCGACTGGTCGTCGTCCCGGCACGTGCCTAGATAGGCTGGGTCGGGCGACCGCCCGGACATTTCTTCGCAAAGGATCCGACCATGCCCGAACCGATCACGCTGAACGATGGCACCGCCATTCCCCAGCTTGGCCTTGGCGTGTGGCAGGTCGATCGCGGCATCACCGCCGACGTGGTGGGCTGGGCGATCAAGGCCGGCTACCGGCTGATCGACACCGCGCAGGGCTACCAGAACGAGGAGGGCGTCGGCGAGGCGATCCGCGCCGCCGATGTGCCGAGGAGCGAGCTGTACATCACCTCGAAGCTGCGCAACGGTGCGCACGAGCGCGACGCGGCCCTGCGCGCTTTCGACGACACGATGGAAAAACTCGGCATCGAGCAGATCGACCTGTTCCTGATCCACTGGCCGGTGCCCAGCCAGGACAAATATGTCGAGGCCTGGAAGACCCTTGTCGAGCTGAAGCAGGCCGGCCGCATCAAGTCGATCGGCGTTTCGAATTTCAACAGGGACCATCTGGAGCGCATCATCGGCGAGACCGGCGTGGTCCCGGTGGCCAACCAGATCGAGCTGCATCCGCGTTTCCAGCAGCGCGCGCTCAGGGAATTTCATGCCGGGCATGACATCCAGACGGAGAGCTGGAGCCCGCTCGGCAGCGGCCGGCTGCTCGGCGATCCGACGATCGCGGGCATTGCCCGCAAGCACGGCAAATCCGCCGCGCAGACGATCATCCGCTGGCATCTCCAGCAAGGGCTGATCGTCATCCCCAAATCGGTCCGCCAGGACCGCATCGCGGCCAATTTCGATGTCTTCGACTTCGAGCTGGACGCGCAGGACCTGAAGACGATCGCGGGCATGGATTCGGCCGATGGCCGCGACGGACCGAACCCGGCGACGGCGGCATTTTTGTTTTGAAGAGCCTGCAGGGAAGCTGCCGATCTCCCCCACGAGGGGGGAGATCGGCGGCTTCACCGTCGGCGCTCTCAAATCCCGGACCTATCCAACCCACGAGGGGGGAGATTGGCGGCTTCGCCGGCCGCGTTCGCTAAATCCCGGACCCATCCAGCTGTTGTGCGTCGTCGCCTTCCCAGGGGGCGGGCATCGAGCCGCCGCGGCTGAGGTTGGCCGAGGGCATGGGCATCCAGCACTTCAGCTCCGGTTCGGCATATTCGACGACGCGGCCGGGCGAGGAATCCGATGCCCGCCAGCCTTCACCGGCGAACTGGTCGCCGCGCGACCAGTAGGCGAGGTCGACTTCCGCCGGCCCCTGTTCGGAGGGACGGACCGTGACCAGGATCCGGCTGCCGTCCTTGGGTGCCGTCGACATGTGGCGCCACCGTTCGGGCTCGTCCATCGCAATTCCTCCTGCCTTGGTGCGATATGAAGTGTCGCCTCGCCATCGATGGTGGTCAACCCACACTTTGTCGGATTGCGCCTGCCAGTCGCGTCCTTGGTCTGGCATGTTCGCCAGGACGAGGAGAGACACTCATGAATGACAAGGTCGAGCCGGCCGTGGGCGAAATGACACTGTATTTCAGCCGCAATCCCAATCCGCGCCTGGCGGTCGCGGTGGCGCGCCATCTCAAGGCGCAGGTGGCCTTCGAATTCGCGTCACCCTTTGCGCCGGAGCAAGCGGAGCGATTCCGGCCGCTCAATCCCAACCTCTCCATTCCCATCCTGGCATGGCCCGGCGGCAGTCTGTGGGAGGCCGACGCCATAGCCTGCCGGTTGTCGCGCGCGGCGCGTTCCGATTTCTGGCGCACCGGCGAGGACGAACCCGACATGATCCGCTGGCTGAGCTGGGGCAAGGAGAATTTCATGCGCGCCTGCGACACCGTGCATTTCGAGCGCGGCACCAAGCAGCGCTATGGCATCGGGCCGATCGACGAGGACAAGGTCAGCAAGGGGCTGGAAGAGTTCCACAAGGGGGCCGCGATCCTGGAGGCGGAACTGGCCGGCCGGCAATGGCTGGTCGGAACGTCGCTTTCCTATGCCAATTTCCGCATGGCGGCCTTCCTGCCGTTCAACTATGCCGCCGGCCTGCCGCTCGGCGACTATCCCGCGCTCGACCGCTGGTATCGCCGGCTCGAAGCCATCGACGCCTGGCGCGACCCTTTCGAGGGCCTGGATGCACCGCCCCTGGCACCGATGCCGCGGCAACGTGCGGCGCTGTAGCTGACAAAACTGACGACCGGCGCATACAGAAACGAAACTTGAAGACGCCGGCCGCCGTCTGGGGCGTTGGGGTGCATCTCGTTGGGGCGCGATGCAAGGTCAGGCTAAACGGATGGCCGGCCTCCGCAACCGCAACGCCGGCCCATGGTGAATGAGTGGTTACTATCCACAGGGGCGGCTGACGGCGGCCGTTCCTGGCGGCCCTTTCCTCACAACTGTGCGCAACACCGGGCCGCCGGCCATCGGTGCTCGACGGGCCGCGCCTGGGTTGCTAAGCCCCATTCCGCGCAGGAGACCTTTTTGAGTCGAGACATGACCGTTGCGATCGAGATGGGACACACCACGGCGGGCGCCCCAGCGAACCTCGATCTCGAGGAACTGCTGGCGACCCGCCTTCTGGTGCAGGGCAATTCTGGCTCCGGCAAATCGCATCTTCTGCGCCGGCTGCTGGAGCAGAGCGCGCCCTGGGTGCAGCAGACCATTGTCGATCCCGAAGGCGACTTCGTTTCGCTCGGCGAGCGCTACGGCCATCTGGTGATCGATGCCGAGGAGCACACCGAGCGCGGCCTGCAGGCGGCCGGCGAGCGGGCGCGCATCCACCGCGTCTCCACCGTGCTCAACCTCGAAGGGCTCGACGCCGAAAACCAGATGCGCCGCGCCGCCGCCTTCCTCGGCGGGCTGTTCGAGGTCGCCCGCGACCACTGGTATCCGATGCTGGTGGTGGTGGACGAGGCGCAGCTGTTTGCGCCGGCGGTGGCCGGCGAGGTTTCCGACGAGGCGCGCAAACTCTCGCTCGGCGCCATGACCAACCTGATGTGCCGTGGCCGCAAGCGGGGGCTGGCCGGCATCATCGCCACGCAGCGTCTGGCCAAGCTCGCCAAGAATGTCGCGGCCGAAGCCTCCAATTTCCTCATGGGTCGCACCTTCCTCGACATCGACATGGCGCGCGCCGCCGATCTGCTCGGCATGGAGCGGCGCCAGGCGGAAGCTTTTCGCGACCTGGAGCGGGGGCAGTTCATGGCGCTGGGGCCGGCACTGTCGCGCCGGCCGCTCGGCCTGCGCATCGGCCCGACCGACACCAGCCCGCGCAACGGCACGCCGCGGCTGATGGCGATGCCGGAGGCAGCGCTGGAGGATGCCCGCGCGATCATCCTGGCGGCGCCGCCGCCCGAGACGGTGCGCACGCCGCGCCGGGTGGCGTCGCCGGACCTGCTCGACCAGCTGATGGCGGCGAAATCGGCGGCGCTGGAAATCCGCCCCGAACCGGCGGAGCCGCAAATCAGCGCCGAGGACCTGGCGGAACGGCGCGAGCGGGTCGACCGCGTGCTGCGCGCCATCCTGGCACAGCCCGATGCGGGTTTTCGCGTGATCGGCGTGCTCTATCAGGAATTCGTGGTGCGCTGCCGCATCGAGGGCCTGGCCTCGGTGGTGCCGGACCTCGCCGAATTCCGCCGCATGCTGACGCGCGCCCGCGCAGGCCTCGGCTCCGAAACGACGCAGGACGACGCTTGGCGGGACGTTTCCGTGCGCGCCTCGCTGCTGCCTGACGACATGCAGGGCGTGTTCATGATGATCGCGCGGGCGGCGAAGGAAGGCTGGCCGTGCCCGAGCGACGCCGCGATCGCACGCGCCTATGGCTCGCACTCGCTGCGCCGCGCCCGGCGCCTGCTGACCTATATCGAGGAGCAGGGGCTGATCGTCTGCCAGCTCGACGGCACCGGAAAGCGCACCGTGACGCTGGTCGAACTCGCCTGGGCCACCGCCCCCGGCGACCCCGATGCCGAGGAGGCGGAGCAGGGGAGCCTGGCGCTGTGAGGGCGGCCATGGCGCCAGGCAAGTGCGGCGCGACATCGATGAACGGGGCAAGATGACGCTGGGCCGGGCAGCCTTGCAGGCTGGGTTCCCTGCAAGGCCAGCGGCCAAATGAACGCGCGGCCGGTGCAGGCCGGTCAGCCTGCGGCCGCGATGCCGGCGTGGTGGCTGCCCAACTGCCATAGGGGCAGGGGAAACCGGCCGTGCTGCACCTCGAGCAGGCGAAAACCCGCCCCGCCGATCAGGCGCAGCGGATCGCGGTTGAGGTGGCAGCCGCCGGCGATCGAACCCCACAGCCGGTTCAGCCGCTGCTGCCAGCGGCGGCAGCGCGGTCCCTCGGCCTGGCCGTGCTCGATGAAGATCAGCCGGCCCGTCGGCTTCAGGACGCGGCGGATTTCGCTGAGCGCGGCCTCGGGGTCCGGAATGGTGCAGAAGGCATAGGTGACGACCACCGTGTCGGCGATGCCATCGGCCAAAGGCAGGCTTTCGCCGCCGGCCCGGACGCATTCGACGGCGAACGGCATGGCGCGGCTCTTGGATGCGGCGAGGCCGAGCATGGTGCCGTCGGGGTCGACGCCGACCAGCCGCTCCACCCTGGCGGCGTCGTAATGGGGCAGGTTGAGGCCCGAGCCGAAGCCGACCTCGACGACGATACCTTCAGCCCTCGGGATGACGCGACTGCGCATCCGCGTGAATGTGCCGGCCGAACAGCCGGCATGGACGAAATAGGGGGCGACGCAGCGCGCATACCAGGAGAGGCAGGTCTGGCACATGGTTCAGCCTCCATGCCCGGCGGCAGGGACGCGGCAGCCGCCAAGCGGTTCTGAAGTGCGATGGCTTGATGTATTGACCGGTGACATTTCTCGCTCCAAGGGAGTTGATCGGGCCGGATCGGCGCGAAACCGGGGGGTGGATAGAAGGCCGGCGTCCCCTCAACGTCCTCTCCTTGCGCGGCCGCGTGCGGATCGATGGAGCCGATACAACTCAGACTTCTGGGTTTTCCGGAGTTCCGGCTGAACGGGCGGCGGGTAGAGCTCGCCTTGCGCAAGGCGGCCGCGCTTGTCATCTACCTTGCCGAGGCCGGAGGACCGGTGGCGCGCGAGGTCGCCGCCACGCTGCTGTGGCCCGAGGCCGACGCGCAAGCCGCTCGCGCCCGCCTGCGGCGCACGCTGTACAAGATCCGCGTCGCCTTCGGCGAGGAGATCATATCGGCCGGCGCGGCGTCGCTCGGCCTGCGCCCGGGGCTCCTGGTCGAGGCCGACGCCATCGCCTTCGACCATGCCTGCGATGCCGGTCTGCTCGACGAGGCCGCCGGCCTCTATACCGGCGCCTATCTCGCCGGCTTCGCGCTTCCGGATTGTCCCGAATTCGAGGAATGGGTGTTCTTCCGCCGCGAGGCCTTGCGCAGCCGGCTGGTGCAGGCGCTGGAGCGGCTGGTGGAAGCCAGGATCGCCGGCGGCGACGCGCGCGGCGCCGTGATGCACGCAACGCGCCTTGCCGCGCTCGACCCGTTGAGCGAAAGCGCGCACCGCCATTTGATCCGCGCCCATCTGGCCGCCGGCGACCGGGCGGCGGCCGAGCGCCAGGGCGAGGCCTGTACGCGGCTGCTGCGCGACGAACTCGGCGTGGCGCCCGACCCGGCGACGCTCGCTCTGCTGCGCGCCGGCGATGCCGAAGCGGAGATGCCGAGAACCCGCTATGTCGCCGTGGACGGCATCCATATCGCCTACCAGACGATGGGCAGCGGCCCGGCCGATATCGTGCTCGTTCCCGGCTTCATCTCGCATGTCGAGCGCATCTGGGAAGACAGGAGCTGCCGCGCCTGGCTCGGTGCGGTGTCGCGGCTCGGCCGGCTGATCCTGTTCGACCGGCGCGGCATGGGCCTGTCCGACCGCGTCGGCGCCCGCCCGACCGTCGAGGCCACAGCGCGCGACATACTGGCGGTGATGGACGCGGCCGGCAGCCGCCGCGCCGTGCTGGTCGGCGCCTCGGAGGGCGGGCCGGGCTGCATCCGCTTCGCCGTCGACCATCCCGACCGCCTGACCGGCCTGGTCCTGTGGGGCTCGCTCGCCAAGGGCAGCCGCGCGCCCGACTATCCCTTCGCGCTCACCTCGGCGCAATATGATCTGTGGCAGCAGCGCCTGCTCGCCGGCTGGGGCGGCCCGGCGGAAATCGAAACCTTCGCGCCCAGCCTCGCCTCCGACCGCCAGGCGCGCGCCTGGTGGGCCGGCCTGCTCCGGGCTGCCTCCAGCCCCGGCGCGGTGGCCGGCCTGCTGCAGGCGCTGCGCGACGCCGACGTGCGGCCGCTGCTGTCAAAGGTCAGGGCGCCGACGCTGGTGCTGCACCGCACCGGCGACCGGGCGGTGCGGGTCGAGGCCGGGCGGTATCTGGCGGCGCGGATAGCGGGGGCGCGGTTTGTCGAGGTGGAGGGGGAGGACCACTGGTTCTGGGTGGGCGAGCAGAGGGCGCTGCTGGAGGGGATTGCGGGGATGGTAAGGGGCAAGGCAGGGCATCAACCGACGCTTGCTTAACAGCGGAGACAGGCTGTAGGCTCGGGCGCGGATCAGTCGGTTGCGGACCGACACGTTGCGCTCACGCTAGTTCAACGTCAGCTTTGCGCCTCTAGTGCTCGAACCTCCCGAAAACAATCCTTGGAGCGACGCGTTCAGCCGGCGACGGTGTGGGTCAGGTCGGGCCTGAATGGCCATGTCATATTTGCGGGTGCCTGGCTCTCCCACGAGGGCGAAGGCCGGCGTGCCCCTCTCCCGCTCGACGCCGAGCAATTCGAGGTCGCTTACGGCAGAGCTTTTGGTCTTCAGCCATGCCGTCGTGGCCGTTGCCGCGCCGTGCCGATTTTCTGGAGTGACAAGCCGCGCTCGACTCGGCGAATTCGTAACCCTACTCGGCGGCAGTCTCCGATGGCGCCTCTGCCGGCCCCAAAGGCTCGGCCTCGGCACGGGGCTTGCGCCGTGAAAACAGCGACCTGAGCGTGACGTAGAACACCGGCGTCAGGAACAGGCCGACAAAGGTAACGCCGAGCATGCCGGAGAACACCGCGGTGCCGAGCGACTGGCGCATTTCCGCGCCCGGGCCCGTTGCGATCATCAGCGGCACGACGCCGAGGATGAACGAGAAGGCGGTCATCAGGATCGGCCGCAGCCTGAGCCGGCAGGCTTCGACGGCAGCCTCGGCCGCCGACAGGCCGCGTTCCTGCGCCTGCCGCGCGAATTCGACGATCAGGATCGCGTTCTTGGCGGCAAGCCCGATCAGCACGATGAGGCCGATCTGCACGAGGATGTTGTTGTCCAGCCCTCGGAAAGAAACGCCGAGCAACGCCGCGAGCACGCCGAGCGGCACCACCAGCACAATGGCGAACGGCAGCACCCAGCTTTCATATTGCGCCGCCAGCGCCAGGAACACGAACAGCACCGACAGTCCAAAGATATAGACAGCGGCATTGCCGGTATTGTGCTCCTGATAGGCGAGCTCGGTCCATTCATAAGAGGTACCGGCCGGCAGCGTCTTTGCCGTGATCCCTTCCATCAAGGCCAGCGCGTCGCCCGTGGAAACGCCGGGCGCGGCGTTGCCCTGCAGCGGCACCGAGACGTACATGTTGTAGTGCTGGACCAGCGCCGGGCCGGTGACGTCGCGGATCTCGATCAACGTGCCGAGCGGAACCAGCGCGCCGGTCGCCGAGCGCACCTTTAGTTTCAAGATGTCGGCGCGATCGAGGCGGAACGCCTGGTCGGCCTGCGCCCGCACCTGGTAGACGCGCCCGAAAGCGTTGAAGTCGTTGACGTAGGCGGTGCCCAAATTGATCGACAGCGTCTCGAAGATGTTGGGGATCGGCACGTTCAGGATGCGCGCCTTGTCGCGATCGATCGCCAGGAAGAATTGCGGGCTCGACGCGGAGAACGTGGTGAACACGCCCGTCAGCCCCGGCGTCTTGTTGGCCTTACCGGCGATTTCGTAAGCAAGCGCCAGGATCTGCCGCATGTCGGCGCTGTTGCGCTCCTGGATCTGGAGTTTGAAGCCGCCGGCATTGCCGACGCCGCGGATCGGGGGCGGCGGCAGTGCGATAATGAAGGCTTCCTTGATGCTTTGCAGGCTGCCGAACAGATTGCCGATGACCTGGGTCGCCGACTGGCCGGCTTTCAGTCGCTCATCAAACGGCTTGAACCTGGCGAAGATTACGCCCGCGTTGCTGGCGTTGGTGAAGGTCGCGCCGGAGAAGCCGGCGAAGGCGACTGCGTAGTCGACGCCTGGCGTTTTCTGGATGATCTGCGACGCCTGCTGGATGACCGCATCGGTCCTCGACAGCGAGGCGCCGTCCGGCAGCTGGACGACGACGATCGCATAGCCCTGGTCGAGCGACGGAATGAAACCGCGCGGCACCGCCTGCACCATGTAGACCGTGGCGCAGATGAGGGCCGCGAAAACGGTCAGCATGGCGCCGATCGCTATCCACGAGCCGACCAGCACGCGCACGATGCTCGAATACCAATGGGCGAGCCTGTCAAAGCCATTATTGAAGCCGTCGGCGAGCGCCCGTCCGAACCGCGCCAGGAAAAAGCGCGGCGGCGCCGAAGCAGTGTGATGCGGCTTGAACAGCAGTGCGGCCAGCGCCGGCGAGAGCGTCAGCGAATTGAATGCCGAGATCGCCGTCGATACCGCGATGGTGATCGCGAACTGCAGGTAGAACTGCCCGGAAATGCCGGGGATGAAGGCTGTCGGTACGAACACGGCTATCAGCACCAGCGAGATCGCGATAACAGCCGTTCCGACTTCGTCCATGGTCAGGTGCGCCGCCGGATTGGGCGCCAGCCCTCTGGCGATATTGCGCTCGACGTTCTCGACCACGACGATCGCGTCGTCGACGACGATGCCGATGGCCAGAACGAGGCCGAACAGCGTCAACATGTTGAGCGAGAAGCCGGCGGCGAAAAGCACCGCCAGCGTGCCGATCAGCGACACGGGGATCGCCACGATCGGCACGATCGCCATGCGCCACGATTGCAGAAAGACGATGATGACGATGATGACCAGCAGCATCGCCTCGAGGATCGTCTTGTAGACCTCGTGGATCGACTGGGCGACGAACTCGGTCGGATTGTAGACGATGTCGTAGCTCAACCCCTTCGGGAAGTCGCGGGAAAGCTCCTTCATCTTGTCCTGGATCTCGGCGGCTGCGGCGAGCGCATTGGTGCCCGGCCGCTGGAAGATGGCGAGCGCCACCGCCGGTTTGCCGTTGAGATAGGAGTTGGTGACGTAATCCTTGGCGCCAAGCTCGATGCGCGCCACGTCCTGCAGCGAGATCAGGCGGCCGTCGTCGGTCGATTTGACGATCACGTATCGGAAGTCGCGTGCGTCGTTGAAGCGGCCCTGCGTGGTGACCGTGTACTCGAACGCCGAGCCGGTGTTGGTCGGCGGCGCGCCGATCGAGCCGCCCGACACCTGGACGTTCTGGTCGCGCAACGCCTGCACCACATCGCCCGAGGTCATCCCCAGGGCGGACAGTTTTTCTGGATCGAGCCAGATGCGCAGCGAATATTCGCGTTCGCCGAAGATGATGAGGTCGCCGACGCCGTCGAGTCTGAGCAGTATGTCGCGCACCCGCGAGCGGGCGTAGTTCGAGACGTAGAGCTGGTCGTAGGTATTGTCCGGCGACAGCATGTGCACGACCATCATCAGGTCGGGCGAGCTCTTGGTGGTGGTGATGCCGAGGCGACGGACTTCTTCGGGCAGGCGCGGCTCGGCGACCGACACGCGATTCTGCACCAGCACCTGCGCCTTGTCGAGATCGGTGCCCAGCTTGAAGGTGATGGTCAGCGCCATCGCTCCGTCACCCGACGAATAGGACGACATGTAGAGCATGCCCTCGACGCCGTTGATCTCCTGCTCGATCGGCGTTGCCACAGTCGCTGCGACCGTCTCGGCGTCGGCGCCCGGATACTGCGCGCGAACGACAATGGTTGGCGGCGCGATCTCGGGATATTGCGCGACCGGCAGCTGGGTATAGGCAATCCCGCCGAGGATCAAAAGGACGATCGAAACGACCGATGCGAAGATCGGACGGTCGACGAAGAAATGGGCGAACCTCATTGCTGCAACCCGGCGGTCTCGGCCTTGGGCGGCAGCGTTACCATCTCGACCTTCACCTTGGTGCCGGGCCTGGCGTGCATCAGGCCGTTGACGATGATCGTCTCGCCGCCGGCCAGGCCCGAGCGGATCACGCGGTAGCCGTCGAGAAGCGGTCCGGTGCGCACGGGCTTGGCCGAAACCATCCCGGCCTCATCCACCAGGAACACGATGCGGCGATCCTGATCGGCGCCGATCGCCTCGTCGGGCACCAGCACGCCGCTATGCGGCAGCGACCCCGGCACGTTGATGCGCCCGAACATGCCTGGCTGGAGAATGCCGTCGGCGTTGGGAAACGTCGCACGCACCCGCATGGTGCCGGTCGCGTTGTCGATCCGGTTCTCGGCAAAATCGAGCTTGCCTTTGAATACCGCCTCCGCGCGGTCGGCGACGCGAACCACCACCTCGAGCCCGCCAGCGCCTTCCTGCATGGTGCCGCCACGCGCCTTCGCGTCGCGGGCGTAGCTGAAATACAGGCGCTCATCGACGTCGAAATAGAAGTCGATCGGATCGCGCGTAACGATGGTCGTCAGCAAGGTGGAATCCGGCTGCACGAGGTTGCCGACCGACACCAGCCGGCGGTCGATGCGGCCGGACAAGGGCGCCTTGATCTCGGTGAATTCCATGTTCAGGCTGGCGGTCGTCAGCGCAGCCGTCGCGCCCTGCATCTGCGCCTGCGCCGAAAGGTATTCCCGCCGGCGGTCGTCGACCGTCGCGGTTGATATATTGCCGGTCTTGGCGAGTTCGTCGGCGCGATCCAGCTGCATCTTGGAGAATTCGAGCAGACTCTTGGCGACATCCACTTGCGATTTGGCGGCATCATAAGCCGCCTGATACGGACGCTGGTCGATGGTGAAGAGCAGGTCGCCCTTGTTGACCAGTGCGCCGTCCTGGAAGCTGACCTTGTCCAGATAGCCGCTGACGCGCGAACGGATGGCGACCTGGTCGACGGCTTCGAAGCGCCCGACGAACTCGTCGTCTTCGACGATGTCACGGACCACCGGCTTGGCCGCCGTCACCACGGGTAGCTGCTGGTCCTGCGCAAACGCAGTGCTGCTGAAAGCCATGCCGACCAGGAATGCCGCCGACACGGCGGCGCGGGCAAGCCAGCCGGCCGATCGACCGGGTCGCCCGCCCGCGTCGCGATGCAATTGCGCATTCTCTGGTGTGTCCATTTGCGTCCCCGCTCGCTGGACCCGGAGGTCGGTTGATCCGCTTCTACGCTAAGGCTTTCTCGTTGAGATCAGAGCACTGCAGTGTTGTGCATGGCAACATGATCATTTTCCATGTGGGCCGAAATGTCCACCCTGTGGCTGCTCCGCCACCGGGCCAAAGCCAGTCCGCAAATTAAAGGATTGCGGATCCCTTTGATGGACGGCTTATGATTCATATTGGTCGAAGGAGACCGATATGGGCATTACCACGCCGGCCAGATTGAATGGACTGCAACGCTGGGGCATCGAGCAGTGCGTTGATATATCCCTCCCGCTGCAGCCGGCACGTCGGTCTCAGGGGCCTGGCCAAAGCTGCCGAACGTGCCATCCTCGTCGCCGGTCGCGCCCGGACGAATGACCGGGGCCTCGGTCCGCAGCGCTGTGCCCGCTTTGACGAACGTCTGCTGGCTGGTGCCAGCAACACCGCTCCTGGCCGACAGCAGCTTCCGTATCGCAACGGTGAGGTCCGAGGTGACCTGCATCGAGCAATCCTTGAATTTCTTGCCTGCGATTTGCAGAATGTAGCATCGCAGTTAAGCAAGGGTTGAAAGTGAGTGCCGGGAGGAAATAGTTACTCCCGGTAGCGCTTGCCAAATACAATTCAACAACAGCTAATATAATTGGCGAATCCGCAAAGGCGACGAGCCTCTGGAAATTGATTGTATTTTGATGGGATCTGGAAGCGCGCAGGCGACAAATTCATGGCCTGCCGCTCAAGGTCCTTGTCACCGCTCCTCCACGATCCGCAAATAAGCCGCCGTCACGAACAGCACGATCAGCCCGAACAGGATCCGCCTTGTCCCCTCCGGCATCTGCGGCGAGATTTGGTTGCCGCCGAAGGAAAAGGGCTATCCCTATCGATCGTGCGCTCAGCCGTATCGGGCATCAGCACCGTTGTGGGTGTTCATGCAGACATGGTGCCAGGCGATGGTGCGGAGGCCCAGAACCCGCTATGTCGCCGTGGACGGCATCCATATCGCCTACCAGACGATAGGCAGCGGCCCGGCCGATATCGTGCTCGTTCCCGGCTTCATCTCGCATGTCGAGCGCATCTGGGAAGACAGGAGCTGCCGCGCCTGGCTCGGTGCCGTGTCGCGGCTCGGCCGGCTGATCCTGTTCGACCGGCGCGGCATGGGCCTGTCCGACCGCGTCGGCGCCCGCCCGACCGTCGAGGCCACAGCGCGCGACATATTGGCGGTGATGGACGCGGCCGGCAGCCGCAAAGCCGTGCTGGTCGGCGCCTCGGAGGGCGGGCCGGGCTGCATCCGCTTCGCCGTCGACCACCCCGACCGCCTGACCGGCCTGGTCCTGTGGGGCTCGCTCGCCAAGGGCAGCCGCGCCCCAGACTATCCCTTCGCGCTCACATCGGCGCAATATGATCTGTGGCAACAGCGCCTGCTCGCCGGCTGGGGTGGCCCGGCGGAAATCGAAACCTTTGCACCGAGCGTGGCCTCCGACCGCCAGGCGCGCGCCTGGTGGGCCGGCCTGCTCCGGGCCGCCTCCAGCCCCGGCGCGGTGGCCGGCCTGCTGCAGGCGCTGCGCGACGCCGACGTGCGGCCGCTGCTGTCAAAGGTCAGGGCGCCGACGCTGGTGCTGCACCGCACCGGCGACCGGGCGGTGCGGG